>NZ_JBIAXC010000002.1:176157-313023 GCF_042896295.1 Kitasatospora sp. NPDC001309
CGGCGAGCTCGCGCACCTCGGCGGCGTCCTGCTCGGCCCGCTCGCGGGTGTCCGCGGCGTCCTGCTCGGCGGTGGCCCGCAGCGCGGCGATCTGCTCGGCGGCGGCCTCGTGCAGGCCGGCCACCGACTGGCGGACCTCGGCGGCCTCGTCCTCGGCGGTGGAGACCAGCTCGGCGCCCTCGGCCCGGGCGGCGGCCACCACGTCCTGGCCGTCGGCGCGCGCCTGCTCCAGCTCGGCGGCGGCCTCGGCGCGGATGGCGTCGGCGGTGGCGCGGGCCTCGGACAGCTCCCGGCCGGCCTCGGCCCGGACGGTCTCGGCCTGCTCGTCGGCCAGCGCCAGTTCGGCGGCGGCCTTCTCGCGGGTGGCCTTGGCGTCCTGGGCGGCCTCGGCCCGGCGCTGCTCGGCGGCGGCGCCGGCCTGCTCCAGCAGCTCGTCGGCCTCGGTGCGGTGGTCGGCGGCGTACTGCTCCGCCTCGGTGCGCAGCTCGGTGGCGTGCTGTTCGGCTTCGGTGCGGACGCGGTCGGCGTAGGCCTCGGCACTCTCGCGCTGCTGGGTGGTCTCCTGCTGGGCGAGGGCGCGCAGCTCGGCCGCGGCCCGCTCGGCCTCGGCACGGTGCTCGGCGGCGTACTGCTCCGCCTCGGTGCGGTGGTCGGCGGCGTACTGCTCGGCCTCGGTGCGCAGGTCGGTGGCGTGCTGTTCGGCTTCGGTGCGGACGCGGTCGGCGTAGGCCTCGGCACTCTCGCGCTGCTGGGTGGTCTCCTGCTGGGCGAGGGCGCGCAGCTCGGCCGCGGCCCGCTCCGCCTCGGCACGGTGCTCGGCGGCGTACTGCTCCGCCTCCTCGCGCTGCTCGGCCGTCTCGTGGTCGGCGCTCTCGCGCTGCTCGGCGGCGTACCGGTCGGCGGCCGCGCGGACCTCGGTGCTCTCCCGGGCGGTGCGCTCGGTCAGCTCGGCGGCGCCCTGCTCGGCCTGCTCGCGGGCGGTGCGGGCACCGGCCAGCTGCTCGGCGGTCTCCTCGCGCTCGCGCTGCAGCCCGGCGGCGGCCTCCTCGTACTCGCGCCGGCTCTCCTCGCGCAGCGCGTTCGCGGTGGCCTCGGCCTCGGCCCTCGTGCGGGCGGCCTCGGTGTCGGCCTCGGTGCGCACCCGCTCGGCGTCGGCGACCGCGGCGTCCCGGACGGCGTTCGCCTCGGCCTGGGACTCGGCGGCCAGGGCCTCTGCGGCAGCGGTCGCCGCGGCGCGCACCTGCTGGTCGAACTCGGTTGCGCCGCGCCGGAGTTCGGCGGTCTCCCGCTCGGTGGCGGCGCGGTTCTCGGCGGCCGCGGCCTTGGCGGCGGTCACCGCGTCCTGGCCCTGCTGCTCGGCGGCCGAGGTGATCTTCTCGGCCTCGGTCCGGGCCCGGGCCAGGGTCTGCTCGGCCCGGCCCTGGGTCTCGGCGGCCTGCTCCTGGGCCTGGGTGCGCAGCCGCTCGATCTCCCCGGCGGCACCGGCGCGCAGCTCGTCCGCGTCGGCCTTGGCCTTGGTGAGCAGCTCCTCGGCGTTCTTCGCCGACTCCTCGATCTGCAGCACGGCCTGGCGGCGGGCCTCGCTGCGGGCCCGGTCGGCCTCGGCGGCGGCCTGGGCGCGCAGCTCCTCGGCCTCGGCGCGCAGCCGGGCGGCCTCGTCCTGCATCTGCTCGATCCGCTCGCGGATCGCGGCGGCGTCGTCCAGGGCGGCGTTCTGGGCCTGCTCGACGGCGGCCTGGGCCTGCTCGCGCAGCCGCTGGGCCTCGGCGTGCGCCTCGGCGCGGATCCGCTCGGCCTCGGCGGAGGCCTCGCCGCGGGCGGTCTCGGCGTCCTGGTTGGCCCGGCCGAGCACCTCCTCGGCGGTCTTGGCGGCCTTGGCGAGGTGCACGGTGGCGTCCTTGGCGCCGGCCGCGCGGCCGGCCTCCTCGGCCTCGCCGCGCAGCCGCTGGGCGTCGGCCTCGGCCTGGGCCCGCAGCTCCGCCACGTCCCGGTCGGCCTGGGCGCGCAGCTCGGCGATCGCCGCCTCGGCCTCGGCCTTCAACTGGGCGGCGACCGACTCGGCGGTGGCCCGCAGCCGCTCGCTCTCCTCGGCGGCGGCGGCCTTGGCGGCGTCCGCCTCGGCCTGCCGGGTGGCGGCGTTGCTGCGGATCGCCTCGGCCTCGGCCCGGATGGCCTCGGACTCCTTGGTGGCGTTGGCGACCAGCCGGGCGATCTCGGCCCGGGCGGTCTGCGAGCGCTGCTCGGTGGCGGCCTCACCGTCGGCGACCTTGCGCTCGGCGGCGGCCTCGGCGTCGGCCTGCAACTGCTCGGCGGCCTGCTCGGCCTGGACCCGCAGCTCGGTGGCCTCCCGGCGGGCGCGCTCGGCCTCGGCGATCGCCGCGTCGCGCAGCCGCTCTATCTCGGCCTTCGCGGCGCCCAGCTGCTGCTCGGCGCGGGCCTGCTCGGCGGCGGCCTGCTCCTTGAGCCGGCTGATCTCGGTGTGGGCGACGGCCAGCTGCTGCTCGGCGGCGGCGTGGGCGGCGGCCAGCTCCTGCTGGGCCTGGCCGCGGGCCGCGTCCACGTCGGCGGCGGCCTGGGCACCGGCCTGCTGGGCGTGCTCGGAGGCGGCGCGCAGCAGTCGCTCGGCGTCGTTCTGGGCCTTCTGGAGGGCGGCCTCGGCGGCGGCCTGGGCCTCGCCGCGGGCGGCGTCCACGTCAGCGGCGGTCTGGGCGCGGGCGTGGTCGGAGAGGGCGGCGGCCTCGGCGCGGGCCGCGGCGACCATCCGCTCGGCCTCGGCGCGGGCGTCCTGGAGGAGGCGCTGGGCCTCCTGCTCGGAGCCGGACCGGGTCTGCTCGGCCCAGCCGTTGACGTGCTGCTCGGCGGAGCGGCGCAGCTCGGTGAGCTCGTCCTCCAGCTGGCGGCGGCGTGCGGCGAGCTCGGCCTCCAGCCGGGCGGTGCGCTCGGCGGTCTCGGCCATGATCCGCTGGGTGGCGGCCTGGGAGTCGCGCAGCTGGCGCTCGGCGTCGGCGCGCATCTGCTGGGCCTGCATCTCGGCGGTCCGCAGCATCTGCTCGGCCTGGCCGGAGACGGCGTCGAAGGCGCGCGGCTGGGCGAGCATGCGCCGGGATTCGTGCAGCTTGGCCCGGAGCACCTCCACCTGGTAGGCGAGGTCCTCGGCATGCTCGACTGCTTTGTCCCGCTCCTTCCGAGTCCGACCCATCTCGGCCTCGAACTGGGAGAGGTGATCGTCAACCTCGTAGCGGTCGTTGCCCCGCACTCCGCGGTCCCATCCATCTCCTGGTCGCGTCCTCGACCGGGCCGGTCCCGGCCACCCGTGTCCGGGGTCCTGGTCCGACTGGTCCTTGCATCCGCGCCCACCGGACGACCCGCTGCCAAGCCGGAGCCGTCCGCCGCGGTCGTCGGAGTCCTGGTCGCGGGAGCGCGGACGTGCCGCGTTCCCCCGTCCGGGTGGACTCCTGGGCGAACTCTTGCCTGTGGAGAATGGTGACAGATCCGTCTTGCGACTGTTCAGCCGTGCCCGCGTACTGGACTCCCCTGCGACGGGCCGGCCACCGGAGGGCGGACAGGCCTGTCATCGGCCGTGCCCGTCGCCTCCGTCCCCCGGAGTCTTCGCGCACCTGGGCATTGTAGTGGGCGCGCACCGCGGGGGAATGGCCGCGTGGGGGTTTTCCGGCTGCCGGACCACGTTACTGACGGGTCGCTAGTGCCGAATTCCGGTGTGCCGCCCGGTCCCGGGCGGCACCGGGAGCGGTTCCGAGGTCGTTTCAGTGCCCTTCGTGCTCGCCCGGCTGGGCCGAGGTGACCAGCTCGGTCAGCACGCCGCCGCAGTCCTTGGGGTGCAGGAAGGTGATCCGCGAGCCCATCGAGCCGATCCGCGGCTGGTCGTACAGGACCCGGACGCCCTTGTCGCGGATCGCCTCGGCGTCGCCGTCCACGTCGGCGGTGCCGAAGGCGATGTGGTGCACGCCCTCGCCGTTCTTCTCCAGCCACTTGGCGACGGTGGAGTCCGGGCGGGTGGGCTCCAGCAGCTGGAGGTACGAGGCGCCGCCGTCGTCCGTGCCGTTGATCCGGAGCATGGCCTCGCGGACCCCCTGCTCCTCGTTGACCTCGCTGTGGAACACCTCGAAGCCGTAGGTCGCGCGGTAGAACTCGACCGTCTTGTCGAGGTCTCGGCAGGCGATGCCGATGTGGTCGATGCGGGTCAGCACGGCGCCTCCAGGGGGCGGTGGACGGACAGTGGCACCCAGTGCAGCGTACGGCCCCGAGGCGGCGCCAGTGCCGGACGTGCGAGCCTGCTCACACGCCGGGAATCACCCGGACGTTCACCCGGATCGCATTGACACGGTGTTGACTGGACGGTGCCAGTGCGCTCGATCACACCGTCGCTCCGGTGACGGGCGGAAAACGGGTCAGTACCCTGAGCGCATCCTCACCACCTGGCCACGACGTGCGAAGGGGCCCGTCCCATGACCAACACCACCTCTGTGATCGTTGCCGGTGCGCGGACCCCGATGGGCCGCCTGCTCGGTTCCCTCAAGGGCTTCTCCGGTGCCGACCTCGGCGGCTTCGCGATCAAGGGCGCGCTGGAGCGGGCCGGCATCACGGGTGAGCAGGTCCAGTACGTGATCATGGGCCAGGTGCTGCAGGCCGGCGCCGGCCAGATCCCGGCCCGCCAGGCGGCCGTCAAGGCCGGCATCCCGATGAACGTCCCGGCGCTGACCATCAACAAGGTCTGCCTCTCCGGCCTGGACGCCATCGCCCTGGCCGACCAGCTGATCCGGGCCGGCGAGTTCGACATCGTGGTGGCCGGCGGCCAGGAGTCCATGACCAACGCCCCGCACCTGCTGCCGAAGTCCCGCGAGGGCTACAAGTACGGCGCGGTCGAGGTGCTCGACGCGATGGCGTACGACGGTCTGACCGACGCCTACGAGAACATCCCGATGGGCGAGTCCACCGAGAAGCACAACACCCGCCTGGGCATCGCCCGCGACGTGCAGGACGAGATCGCCGCCGCCTCCCACCAGCGGGCCGCCAAGGCGCAGGCCGACGGCGTCTTCGAGGCTGAGATCGTCCCGGTCGCCATCCCGCAGCGCAGGGGCGAGCCGGTGCTGTTCAGCCAGGACGAGGGCATCCGCGCCGACACCACCGTGGAGGGCCTGGCCAAGCTGCGCCCCGCCTTCACCAAGGACGGCACGATCACCGCCGGCACCTCCTCGCAGATCTCCGACGGCGCCGCCGCCGTGGTCGTGATGAGCAAGGCCAAGGCCGAGGAGCTGGGCCTGACCTGGATCGCCGAGATCGGCGCCCACGGCAACGTGGCCGGCCCGGACAACTCGCTCCAGTCGCAGCCGTCCAACGCGATCAGGCACGCGCTGGGCAAGGAGGGCCTGGAGGTCTCCGACCTCGACCTGATCGAGATCAACGAGGCGTTCGCGGCCGTCGCCCACCAGTCGATGAAGGACCTCGGCGTCTCCGCCGACATCGTCAACGTCAACGGCGGCGCGATCGCGCTCGGCCACCCGATCGGGATGTCCGGTGCCCGCGTGGTGCTGACCCTCGCGCTGGAGCTGCAGCGCCGCGGCGGCGGGGTCGGCGCGGCCGCGCTGTGCGGCGGCGGCGGCCAGGGCGACGCGCTGATCGTGCGCGTGCCGAAGGCCTGATCTGTTCCGACCTCCGGGGCTGTGGACCGCCACAAGTGGTCCGCGGCCCCTTCGGCATCTGCCGTCGTTCGCCGCCGTACGCCGCCGCCACCCGCCGGCATCCGCGCAAGGAGCTCCTGATGATCGATGTCGCCACGCTGGTCGAGCAGGCCCGGGAGGGCCGGCCGCGGGCGGTCGCCCGGCTGATCACGCTGGTCGAGAACGCCGCCCCGCAGCTGCGGGAGGCGATGGCCGCGCTCGCGCCGTACACCGGGCAGGCGTACACGGTGGGCCTGACCGGCTCGCCTGGGGTGGGCAAGTCCACCTCCACCTCGGCGCTGGTCTCCGCCTACCGGCGGCTCGGCAAGCGGGTCGGGGTGCTCGCCGTCGACCCGTCCTCGCCGTTCTCCGGCGGGGCGCTGCTGGGCGACCGGGTCCGGATGCAGGACCACGCGACCGACCCCGAGGTGTTCATCCGCTCGATGGCCACCCGCGGGCACCTGGGCGGGCTGTCCTGGGCGGCGCCGCAGGCGCTGCGGGTGCTGGACGCGGCGGGCTGCGAGGTGATCCTGGTGGAGACCGTCGGCGTGGGCCAGTCCGAGGTCGAGGTCGCCGCCCAGGCGGACACCGCCGTGGTGCTGCTGGCCCCCGGGATGGGCGACGGCATCCAGGCCGCCAAGGCGGGCATCCTGGAGATCGGCGACGTCTTCGTGGTCAACAAGGCCGACCGGGACGGCGCCGACGCCACCGCCCGGGAGCTCAACCACATGCTGGGCCTCGGCGAGGCCCGCGAGGCGGGGGACTGGCGCCCGCCGATCGTGAAGACCGTCGCGGCCCGCGGCGAGGGCGTGGACGAGGTGGTCGAGGCCCTGGAGAAGCACCGCGCCTGGCTGGAGGAGACCGGCGAGCTGGCGGTGCGCCGCCGCCGTCGGGCCGCCCAGGAGATCGAGGCGATCGCGCTGGCCGAGCTGCGCGCCCGGATCGGCGACCTCTCCGGCGACCGCCACCTGGTCGGCCTGGCCGAGCGGGTGGTCAACGGCGAGCTGGACCCGTACGGCGCGGCCGACGAACTGGTCGCGGGCCTGACCACGGGCTGAGCGTCGCGCGCGGGGCCCCGGACCGGGTGCGGTCCGGGGCCCCGCCGCTGTCCGCGGTGCGGCCAGGAGCGGCTACGAGCGGCCGCGGAGGCCGCGGAGGTGGTCGGCGACCGGGGCCAGGGCCTCGTAGAGGGCGTCGAGCTGCTCCGGGGTGAAGCGGTCGATGAAGTGGGCCCGGACGCTGCGCACGTGGTCGGGGGCGACCCGCTGCATGGTCTCCCAGCCCTGCTCGGTGAGGTGGGCGAAGAGGCCGCGGCGGTCACCGGGGCATTCCTGGCGCAGCACCAGCCCGGCGTTCTCCATCCGGGTGATCTGGTGGGAGAGCCGGCTCTTGGACTGGAGGGTGGCGGTGGCGAGGTCCGTCATCCGCATCCGGTGGTCCGGGGCCTCGGAGAGCACGACCAGGATCTCGTAGTCGTTGATCGCCAGGCTGTGGGGCTGGAGCTCGCGGCTGAGCTGGTAGTCCAGCAGCTTGGCGACCTCCAGATGGGCGCGCCACATCCGCTGCTCCCTGGCGGTCAGCCAGGGAGTCTCCTCCTCGGGCTGCGACGGAGGAGTGTCCGCAGTGTCGGTCGTGTGCGTATCCATGGGGTCCAGCATAGCCGATTTAGTTCAATCTTGTACGAGTTTACAGGCCGAAACGCCGCCCGAGTTCGCCCAGGTTACCGAGGCCGGGGGTGTTGGGGTGGTCGCCGGCGTGGCCCGGCTGGTTCGGCACCCCGCCGACCGGGACCCCGGCCTCGGCGTCCACCCGGCCGACCGACCGCTCGGCCAGCAGCGTCTCGCTGGACTGCACCAGCACCTGCCCGGCCCCGATGAACTCGAACTGGTGCTCCTCGCCGGAGGCGCCGCCGATGCCGGTCAGCCGGCGCAGGCCGCCGACCACCCCGTGCAGGTAGTCGTGGTCGTAGTGGTGGCAGGGTGCCGGGCAGTCCGCCCAGCCCACCAGCGCCTGCGGGTCCACCCGGACCGGCGGCTCCACGAAGTGCACCGGCCCGTTGGAGGCGGCGACGAAGCGGCCGGTGCCGATCAGGGTCAGGAAACCCGGGATGATCGACTGTTTGAGCCGCAGCGTCGGGTCGAAGGCGAGCAGGTTGCCGGAGCGGACGGTCAGGTTGCCGTCGTCCAGGTCGTAGGAGTTGAGGTCGAAGGCCCGGTCGGCCAGCAGCAGCCGGCCGGAGCCCTGGGCGACCACCCAGTCCGAGGCGTGCAGCGGCGAGTTGAAGTGCTGGCCGAGCACCCGGTCGACCATCCCGGCGCCGACGCCGCGGAAGGAGATGTCGCCGTAGTAGGCGACCATCTTGCCCTTCTGCAGGAAGTAGGAGCCGTTCAGCTCGACCGCGAAGGCGTACGGGTTGACGTTGTCGTTGGACGGCAGGGTGTGCGCGTCGTACACCACCGGGCCGGAGCCGCCGTGGGCGGTCGGCAGCGGGGCCTGCGCGCCGCCGAACTGCTCCTGGGCGTAGGACTGCTGGGGCTGCTGCGGCTGGGCCTGCGGCTGGTAGGGCGGGGGCGGGGGCGGCGGGTACCCGGCGGCGCGGCCGTAGTCCGGCGGCACCGTGAAACCCGGCTGGGTCGGCTGGTCGTGCGGGGAGCCTCCCCCGTACGGCGGCTGCGGAGGCTGCGGCGGGTGGGACATCAGAGCTTCTCCTCGCTCGCCTGGACGTACGCCGTGCCCTGCCCGGACAGCTCCAGCTGGAACGCCTCGCCCGAGCCGCGGCCGATCATCTCGCGCCAGCCGATCGCCGTGGACAGCTTGTTGCGCACCTCGCCGCGGTGCGCCACGTACGCCTGGGGGTCGACGTGCACCGACTGGCCGGGGGTGATCGGCAGTTCGAAGACGCCGCCGTGGGCCATGACCGCGACCGAGCCGTGGCCCTCCAGTCGGGTGGTGAACAGGCCCTGCCCGCTGACCTGGCCGCGGACCATGCCCATCACCCCGCCCTGCGAGCCGAGGAAGACGGTGGACTGGCGCAGGGTGCCCTCGAAGGCGAGCAGCCGGTCCGCCTCGACGAACAGGGTGTCGCCGACCAGGTCGATCACGTGCACGTGGTGGCCGCCGTGGCCGAACATCACCCGGCCGTGGCCCTCGACCGTCATCAGCGGGGTGTCCTCGTTGGCGACCCGCCGGCCGATCATCGACATCACCCCGCCCTGGCCGCCGGTGATGTTCGGGGTGAAGCGGACGTCCCCGGTGTACCCGAGCATCGCCCCGCGCTGGCTGAACAGCCGCTGGCCGGGCACCACCTGGGCCTCGACCATCTTGCCGTTGATCCGGGTGAAGCCCATCAGACGTCACCCCCGAGGGTGACCTTCTCCGAGGGCTGGACGTACACCAGGCCCTCGCCGGTGAACTCGACCTGCACGGCCTCGCCGCCCCCCTCGCCGATCACCGTGGTCCAGCCCGCGCCCGACTTCACGCTGCGGTGCAGGTTGCCGGTGTGCGCGACGTACGCGCCCGGGTCGACCCGCAGCGGCATGTCCTTGCCGACCCGCAGGATGACGGCCGGCCCGTTGGAGGTGACGGCCGCCCAGCCGTGCCCCTCCACCTTGGTGGTGAAGAGGCCGTTGCCCGAGGAGACGCCGTTCAGCCCGGTGAAGCTGGTGCCGGTGTGCAGCCCGGCCTCGGTGCAGAGCAGGTTGTCCGCCTCGACGTAGAGCGTCTCGCCGTCGAGGCGGACCAGGTTGATCTCGGTGGCCCGGTCGGCGAAGTAGCAGGTGCCCTGCCCCTTCACCTCCATGACCGTCATCCGCTCGCCGGTGAGTCTGCGGGCGACCATGCCGCGCAGCCCGTCCCCGCCGCCGGTCAGTTTCTTGAAGGTCATCTGGCCGGTGTACGCGACCATCGAGCCGTGCCGGGCCTTGACGGCGTCCCCGCCCAACTCGACGGCGAGGACCCTTGATCCCTGGAGTCTGAACTGTGCCACGGCCGCAATCTAGCCGCCGCGGGGGCGGCCGGGCGAGAGGGCCGGGGCGGACCGGTACGGACTCGGGACAATCGTTCGCGTCAGGAGCGTGCGTGCGCCCCGTGGCCGTGGCCCGGGTGCGGGACGGTCCCGGCGGCCTCCTCGACCTCCAGCAGCGAGGCCGAGTGGCGCTCCGCCTCGAAGGCCACCACGCCGCCGCGCAGGCCGAACAGCCGCTTGGAGAGCATGATCCAGAGCACCGCGGCGATGTTCAGCAGCAGGGTGCAGACCTTCACGGCGCTGACGTGCTCGTGCAGCTCGTAGCCCTCCAGCGGGAGGAAGGCGGCGGTGGCGACCACGGTCAGGTACTCGGCCCAGCGCCGGCCCAGCCAGAGGCCGACCGCCTCGACGATCTCGATCAGCGCGTAGGCGATCATCGCGCCCGCGACGACCAGCAGGGTCTTCTTCTGGTAGCCGAAGGTCTTGCGGATGGTCTCGACGATCGGGGCGTGGTCGAGGTCCCAGTGGAAGTGGTCGGTGACCGGCTTGAAGATCGTGAGGTCGTCCTCGAAGATCCGCTGCACGGCCTCCTGGCTGTTGGAGAACTTCCAGACGCCCCAGGCCATCAGGATGATGATCACGCCGCGCAGCACCCGCTCGACGGCCAGGAAGCGCAGGATGAAGAGGTCCCGCAGCGCCTTGCCGCGGGGCACCAGCGGGGCGTCCGCCGCCGGGCCGGAGCCGTGCGGGGCGCCGAGCGCGAAGTCGCCGCAGCGCAGGCAGCGCCAGGCGTCGCCGACGGCGGTGGCGGTGTGCAGCCGGGCGGCCAGCTCGGGCTCGGTCGGCGCGTAGGTGGTG
Source organism: Kitasatospora sp. NPDC001309 (assembly GCF_042896295.1). NCBI lineage: Bacteria > Bacillati > Actinomycetota > Actinomycetes > Kitasatosporales > Streptomycetaceae > Kitasatospora > Kitasatospora sp. NPDC001309. Next base: position 186,658 of record NZ_JBIAXC010000002.1, read on the forward strand.
TGGCCGCGCTTGGCGCAGGTCCTGCGGTCCCAGTCACGCTTGAACATGTGGTGCTACCCCCGTGGTGCGATGCCGGTGGCGCCCGGTTCCGTTGGGCGCGCGGGCAGCAGGATAGGGGGTACGGGGGACGCCCTGCTGCGGCCGGCGGGGTTCTGGCGCGCGGCTGTGACATCCGGCACGGTGGCCACCCCCGGCCCGGGGCCCGTACGTGTGCTCGGTGATAATGGCCGGAAGGCTTGTGAGTCGCTTCACAAGCGTGCCCACGCCTCCGACCCCCGTATTGAGGTATCCAACGTGAACAGCAGCGCCGTCCACCGCCTGCGCCTGGTCTCCGCCCCCGAGGCGATCTCCTTCGTCCTGCTGCTGATCTGCTCGGTGCTGAAGCGGACCACGTCCTTCGACGCCGTGCCGGTGATGGGCATGGTCCACGGGGTCCTGTTCGTCCTGTACGTGGTCTTCTGGATCCAGGCCTGGCAGGCGCAGAAGTGGGACGTCAAGCGCGGCGCCCTGCTCTTCGTGCTCTCGGTGCTGCCCTTCGGCGGCTTCTTCGCCGAGCGGATGCTCGGCCGCGAGGAGCGCGGCGAGCTGGAGCCCGCCACCGCCTGATCCCGCTCCGGGTGGACGGCCGACAGGCTGCCACGGCCTCCTCTCCCAAAGGGCCGCGGCAGCCTGTCGCCGTTTCTTACCGGGGATGGCTCGTACGGGGCGCGGTCAGTTGACGTTGACCCCGCTCCAGGCCGCCGCCACCGCCTTGTACTCGGCGCCGTTGGCGCCGTAGAGGTCGGCCGCGGCCTTGAGGCTCGCGGTGCGGGCGGCCTTGTAGTTGGTGGTGGAGGTGAAGTACACGGTCAGCGAGCGGTACCAGATCGCGGCCGCCTTGTCCCGGCCGATGCCGGTGACCTTCGAGCCGTTGGAGGTCGGGCTGTTGTAGTTGTAGCCGTTGATGCTCTTGGCGCCGCTGCCCTCGGAGAGCAGGTAGAAGAAGTGGTTGGCGATGCCGGACGAGTAGTGGACGTCCAGGTTGCCGACGCCGGAGTACCAGGAGTCCGCGGACTTGCCGTCCAGCGAGGGCTTGTCCATGTAGCGCAGCGGCTTGCCGTTGCCGAAGATGTTGATCTTCTCGCCGATCCAGTAGTTCGGCGGGTTCGCCGGCAGGTTGGCGTACCACTCGACCATGGTGCCGAAGATGTCCGAGGTGGCCTCGTTGAGGCCGCCGGACTCGCCGGAGTAGTTGAGGCCCGCGGTGGCGGAGGTGACGCCGTGGGTCATCTCGTGGCCGGAGACGTCGATCGCGGTGAGCGGGTTGGTGTTGCCGTTGCCGTCGCCGTAGGTCATGCAGAAGCAGGAGTCGTTCCAGAACGCGTTGACGTAGTTCGAGCCGTAGTGCACCCGGCTGAGGGCGCCCACGCCGTTGTTCTTGATGCCGTTGCGGCCGAAGGTCTTCTTGTAGAAGTCCCAGGTGGCCGAGGCGCCGAACTGGGCGTCCACGGCGGCCGACTGGCGGTTGGAGGTGAGGCCGTTGCCCCAGGTGTTGCTGGTGGCGGTGAACAGCGAGCCGTTGCCCGAGGTGCCGCCCTTGAGGTCGGTGGTCGACTGGTTGCCCCGGGTGGCGTCCTTGAGCGAGTAGGTCGAACCGCTCTGGGTGGTGGTCAGCGGGACGGTGCCGACGTGGACGCCCTTGCCGCTGCCGGCCGCGGTCTGGACCTCCTCGTGGGTGGAGAGCAGGTCGCCGGTGGCCGCGTCGGTGACCACCTGCTGGCTGCTCGGGGTGCCGTCGGCGCGCTCGCCGCGCACCACCGTGCGGTGGGCCAGCCGCGGGTTGCCGTCGGCGGCCCAGACCACCAGGTCCGTCCGGTCGGTGCCGTCCACCCGGCTGAGCGCGGCCTCGTCGTCGTCGGCGGCCAGGCCGACGGTCGCCCGCACCGCGTCGGTGGCCCGTGCGGCGGCCTGGTCGGCGGACAGGCCGGGGGCCAGGCCGTTCGGCAGGGCGATCCGGCCGTCGAAGGCGCGGTCCACCGAGGCCACCGAGCCGTTCGGGCGCTGGTGGACGACCAGGTCGCCGCCCAGCACCGGCAGGCCGGCGTAGGTGCGCTCGTACCGGAGGTGGCGGGTGCCGTCGGCGTCCACCACGGCGTCCTTGGCGACCAGCCGCTCCTGGGCGCCCAGGGCGAGCGCGCCGGCGAGTGGGGCGCTCTGGCCGGCGGCGATCGCGAGCGGCGCGGACTGCGACAGGTCGGCGGCCTGGGCGGCGGGGAGGGCGGCGATCTGGACGACGCCGGCCAGCAGTGCGGTGGCGGAGAGCACCGCCGGGAGGGTCAACTTTCGCTTCACGTGGGGCAGTTCCTTCCACGGGACCCGCGCGTGCGTGCGGGTGCGCCGCGTACCGGGGCGCCGGGGGTGGCGCCGTTGGGGCGGTAGGGCGCGAACGTGCTGCTCCCGTGCGGCCGCTGACGGTCCGTCGGTCGGGTGGGGGCGACGGATCGTCGGGCGGGAGCTTGGTCATAAGCATGACAATCCGTGGCAGGAAAGGACAGGGCGCCTCCCGGGATTGGCCAGGAGTCGCCAGGGGCGGTGCGGATGGTTCGGTTGCCGTCCACTGTCCGGAATCGTCGGTTCGTCCCGGCTGGCGGGACTCCGCCAACCGGGACCGCTTGACGCGCCGCGGGGCGCGGCGGGCCGGCGGCGAGGGGGCGCGGCGGGCCGGCGGCGGACATGGACGGACGCCCGGGGCCTGCCCTCCAACGGGGCCCCGGGCGTCCAGCTCACCTTCCGCCGGGCGTCACTTCACGTTGACGGCGGTCCAGGTCGCGGCGACGGCGCTGTACTCGGCGCTGGTGGCGCCGTACAGGTCCGCCGCGGCCTTGAGGGTGCCGGTGCGGGCCGCCGCGTAGTTGGTGGTGGAGGTGAAGTAGGTGGTCAGCGCGCGGTACCAGATCTTCGCCGCCTTGTCCCGGCCGATGCCGGAGAGGCTGGAGCCGTTGTACGTCGGGCTGTTGTAGTTGACGCCGTTGATGGTCTTGGCGCCGCTGCCCTCGGACAGCAGGTAGAAGAAGTGGTTGGCGACGCCCGAGGAGTAGTGGACGTCCTTGTTGCCGACCGTGGAGGACCAGTAGTCCGCCGAGGCGCCGTCCTTGGACGGCTGGTCCATGTAGCGCAGCGGCTTGCCGTCACCGTTGATGTTGATCTGCTCGCCGATGAGGTAGTCCGGCTTGTCGGAGGGCAGGTTGGCGTACCACTCGACCATCGTGCCGAAGATGTCCGAGGTGGCCTCGTTGAGGCCGCCGGACTCACCGGAGTAGTTGAGGCCGGCGGTGGCGGAGGTGACGCCGTGGCTCATCTCGTGGCCGGCCACGTCCAGCGCGGTGAGCGGGTGGGTGTTGCCCGAGCCGTCGCCGTACGTCATGCAGAAGCAGGAGTCGTCCCAGAACGCGTTCACGTAGTTGGAGCCGTAGTGGACCCGGCTGGCGGCGCCGACGCCGTTGTTCTTGATGCCGTTGCGGCCGAAGGTGTTCTTGTAGAAGTCCCAGGTGACCGCGGCGCCGTACTGGGCGTCCACGGCGGCGGACTCCGCGTTGGAGGCCAGGCCGTTGCCGAAGCTGTTGGTGGTGTTGGCGACCAGGGTGCCGGAGCCGGAGGTCTTGCCCTTGAGGGTGTAGGTCGCCTGGCCGCCGCGGGTGGCGTCCTTGAGCTGGTAGGAGCTGCCGCTCTGGGTGGTGGTCAGCGGGACGGTGCCGACGAAGACGCCCTTGCCGGTGCCGGCGGCGGTCTGCACCTCCTCGTGGGTGGACAGCACCTGGCCGCTCGCCGCGTCGGTGACCAGCAGCTGGCGGCTCGGGGTGCCGTCGGCGCGCTCGCCCTCGACCGTGGTGCGGTACGCCAGGCGCGGGCTGCCGTCGGTGGCCCAGACCACCAGCTCGGCCTTGCCGGTCTGGTGCACCGCCGTCAGCGGCGCCTCGTCCTCGTCGACGGTGATGCCGACGGTGGACTGCACGGCGCCGGTGGCCTGGGCGGCCGCCTTGTCCGCGGGGATCTGCGGGGTGAGGCTGGGCAGCGCGAGCTTGGCGCCGACGGCCTTGTCCACGGCGGTGGTGGTGCCGTCCGCCTTCTGGTGCACGACCAGGTCGCCGCCGAGGACGGGGAGCCCGGCGAGGGTGCGCTCGTAGCGGAGGTGGCGGGTGCCGTCGGCGTCCACCACGACGTCCTTGGCCACCAGCTGCTCCTGGCCGCCGAGGGACAGGGCGTGGGCGACCTTGCCGGACTGGCCGTTCGCCTGGGCGAGCAGGGCGGCGAGCTGCTGGGAGCTGCCGGCCTGCGGGGCGGGGTCGGCCTGGGCCGCGCCGGCCTGGACGACACCGGTGAGCAGAGCGGTGGCGGAGAGTACGGCGACTGCGGCGAGCTTTCGCTTCACGGACGAGTCCTTCCGGGAAACCGCGTGTGGGCGCGGTCGCGCCGCGTCCCGGGGGGCCGGGTTCGGCACCTTCGGGGCGGGACGGGCGCTGACGTGCGAGGACCCCGAACGGTCGTGCGGCTGCCACCGGTTGGGTGGGGGTGGTGGCGGTCGAACGGGGTTGGCGGAAAGCATGACAATCGAGCAAATCAAATGACAGGTCTTCCTCATGAATTGGCCAAGTCCCGCCAAGACGAAGGAATGTGAACGGGCGGACAAAGGGGGCGTTCCGCCCCGACTTTCAGCGGGTTCCGGTCCGAACCGAGGCCTGCTAGCGGGGCGTTCGGGCGTTCGATGGTCAACCCCGTTGTGCCGGGCGGCTGTTGCCCGCAGTTCACACCGACGCAATGTCCAGGTATGGACCTGGCCGTCCGATTGGCGGGATCCCGCCACGCGTCGCGCTTGTCCACCATCAGGACGGCTGGTAGCACACGTCCCGTCCGCCGGTACGGTAAGGAGGTGGCCAAGCCCCTCGCACTCGACTTCGACCCGATCGCCCGCGCCGACGAACTGTGGGCCCGCCGCTGGGGCACCGTGCCCTCGATGGCGGCGATCACCTCGATCATGCGCGCCCACCAGATCCTGCTGTCCCGGGTCGACGCGGTGCTCAAGCCGTACGGACTGACCTTCGCCCGGTACGAGGCGCTGGTGCTGCTGACCTTCAGCCGGACCGGCGAGCTCTCGCTCTCCAAGATCGGCGAGCGGCTGATGGTCCACCCGACCAGCGTCACCAACACCGTCGACCGCCTGGAGCGGGCCGGCCTGGTCGCCCGCCGCCCCAACCCGCTGGACGGCCGCGGGGTGCTCGCCGCGATCACCGGGCGCGGCCGCGAGGTGGTCGAGGAGGCCACCCGGGAGCTGATGTCGATGGAGTTCGGGCTGGAGGAGTACGGCCCCGAGCAGTGCCGGCAGGTCTTCGAACTGCTCAGGCCGCTGCGGATCGCGGCGGGCGACTTCGCCGAGCCGGACGAGGGGGCTGCGGAAGGGCGGCCGTGAGGGCGGCTACCCTCGTGGGAGCGGTGCGCGGATCCGGGCGTACCGGCCGAAAAAGCCGAGCGAGGCGAGGAAGAGTATGAAGGCGACCCCCCTGCTGGGCTGGTACCGCGGCCTGGCCATTGCGACCGGTGTGGCACTCCTGGTGTTCTGCGGCTTCATGGTCGCGAAGTACGGGTTCAGCACCGCCGAGGACCTGACCACCTACGTCGCGATGCTGCACGGCTACCTGTACATCGGGTACTTCGTGGTGACCTTCCTGCTCGGGCAGAAGCTCAAGTGGCCGCTCGGCCGCCTGGTGCTGACCCTGGCGGCGGGCTGCATCCCGTTCCTCTCCTTCGTCTTCGAGCGCCGGGTGGCCCGCGAGGCCGCCGAGCAGCTGCCGGCGGGCGGCGCCCGTCAGCCGGCCGGCGTCTGAGCCGCCCGCGCCACGAGCACGCGCCACGAGCACGCGCCACGAGGGCGCCCCTTCCCCGAGCGGGGGAGGGGCGCCCTCGGCGCATCCGGGTCCGACCGGGCCGGGTCGTTCCCGGCCGCTGCCGTTTCCGCGGGCGGGGCTCCATCGACAAGTACTAGGACGTCCGAGTAAATTAGTAGGACGTCCTAATAGCTGTGCCGCCCGGTGCCGTGGCGGCCGTACGGAGCGGAGTTCGGCCCATGGACGCCGAGGAGATCGAGCGCGGACGGCAGCGCTGGCAGCAGCGGTACGACAAGGCCCGCAAGCGCGACGCGGACTTCACCACCCTCTCCGGCGACGAGGTCGAGCCGGTCTACGGCCCGGCGCCCGGGCAGCCCGTCGAGGGCTTCGAGCGGATCGGCTGGCCCGGCGAGTACCCGTTCACCCGCGGCCTGCACCCCACCGGCTACCGCGGTCGCACCTGGACCATCCGGCAGTTCGCCGGCTTCGGCAACGCCCAGCAGACCAACGAGCGCTACCGGATGATCCTGGACGCGGGCGGCGGCGGCCTCTCGGTCGCCTTCGACATGCCCACCCTGATGGGGTACGACTCGGACGACCCCAAGTCGCTCGGCGAGGTCGGCCACTGCGGCGTCGCCATCGACACGGCCGCCGACATGGAGGTGCTGTTCGCCGGCATCCCGCTCGGCGAGGTCACCACCTCGATGACGATCAGCGGCCCGGCCGTCCCGATCTTCTGCATGTACCTGGTCGCCGCCGAGCGCCAGGGCGTGGACCCGGCGGTGCTCAACGGCACCCTGCAGACCGACATCTTCAAGGAGTACATCGCCCAGAAGGAGTGGCTGTTCGCCCCCGAGCCGCACCTGCGCCTGATCGGCGACCTGATGGAGCACTGCGCCCGGGGCATCCCGGCGTACAAGCCGCTCTCCGTCTCGGGCTACCACATCCGCGAGGCCGGGGCGACGGCCGCGCAGGAGCTGGCGTACACCCTCGCGGACGGCTTCGCCTACGTCGAACTGGGCCTGTCCCGCGGCCTGGACGTGGACGTCTTCGCGCCCGGCCTGTCCTTCTTCTTCGACGCCCACCTGGACTTCTTCGAGGAGATCGCCAAGTTCCGCGCCGCGCGCCGGATCTGGGCCCGCTGGATGCGCGACCGCTTCGGCGCGAAGACCGACAAGGCGCAGTGGCTGCGCTTCCACACCCAGACCGCCGGCGTCTCGCTCACCGCGCAGCAGCCGTACAACAACGTGGTGCGCACCGCGGTCGAGGCGCTCTCCGCGGTGCTCGGCGGCACCAACTCGCTGCACACCAACGCGCTGGACGAGACCCTGGCGCTGCCCTCCGAGCAGGCCGCCGAGATCGCGCTGCGCACCCAGCAGGTGCTGATGGAGGAGACCGGCGTCACCAACGTGGCCGACCCGCTGGGCGGTTCCTGGTACGTCGAGGCGCTGACCGACCGGATCGAGCAGCAGGCCGAGGCGATCTTCCGGCGGATCCTGGACAAGGGCCGGGAGGACCACGAGATCGGCCCGATCACCTCCGGCATCCTGCGCGGCATCGAGGAGGGCTGGTTCACCGGCGAGATCGCCGAGGCGGCCTTCCAGTACCAGCAGTCGGTGGAGAAGGGGGACAAGCGCGTGGTCGGCGTCAACTGCCACCCGCGCAGCGTCACCCCCGACCTGGAGATCCTGCGGGTCAGCCACGAGGTCGAGCGCGAGCAGGTGCGGGTGCTGGGCGAGCGCAAGGCGGCCCGGGACGAGGCGGCGGTGCGGGCCGGGCTGGACGCCATGCTGGCGGCGGCCCGCTCGGGCGAGTCGATGATCCCGCCGATGCTGGACGCGGTGCGCGCCGAGGCGACCCTGGGCGAGATCTGCAACGCGCTGCGGCAGGAGTGGGGGACGTACCAGGAGAACGCGGCCTTCTGACCCGCTGAGCACCCGAGCCGCCGTACGGAGGTCCGTACGGCGGCTCCGGCGTGCCGTCAGCCGATGATCAGCGGTCCGAGCAGCAGGTCGATGAAGCGGCGGGTCCACGCGGGGGTGATCGGCTCGCCGCTGACCAGCACGCGGTGCTCGACGGTGCCGGCGATGGTGTCGAAGATGATGTCGACCTCCTCGCAGGCCGAGGCGGTGTCGGTGTCCGCCTCCAGTTCGCCGCGCGCCTGGGCGGCCGCCCGGCCCTGCCGGACCAGCCGCTTCTGCGGGTCCACGATGGCCTCCCGGATCCGGCGGCGCAGCTGGGGGTCCCGGGTGCCCTCGGCGAACAGGGCGAGCAGCGCGGCCTGGGTCTCCGGGCGGGCCAGCAGGTCGGCGAACTGGCCGACCACGGCCTCGATGTCGGCCCGCAGGCTGCCGAGGTCGGGCATCACCAGCTCGTCGAAGAGGCTGGCGACGGCGTCGACCACCAGCTCGTTCTTGGAGGGCCAGCGCCGGTAGAGCGTGGTCTTGGCGACCCCGGCCCGGCTCGCGACGTGGCCCATGGTCAGTCCGCCCCAGCCGAGTTCGGCGAGGGCCTCGCGGGTGGCGTCGAGGATCGCGAGGTCGGCGGCGGCGCTGCGCGGGCGGCCCTTGGCCCGGACGGCGCCCTCCCGGGCGGTGCCCTCCCGAGCGGAGCCGTCCCGGACGGTGTCGTCCGGTCTCACGGAGGGCTGGGCGGCCGGCACCGGGCCTCCTTGCGATCTACTGGTAAGTAACCTGGGTGGGGCTGGTAACGGTAGCGACTGTTCGCCGATTCGGGCAGCCGGGCGGACCGTGAAAGTGGGGCAGCTCACGTCCCCGAACCGCCGGTGGGGCTTGCGGCCGGGGCACCGGCTCCAGTTACGCTACGACCTGTAGCGAAAGCAGTGACAACCAGGCGCCGATCCCGTGGGACGGGGCGGCGCGGGTGCGGGTGGGGATCCGCGCCGAACGGTTCAGGCTACCGGGGGAAGGGCGCACCGACCGGGAACCCGCACCGCGCAGCCCGCGCGGGGCGACTTTCCGGAGGTTGGTGCCCGCGAGCAGTACGGACGGGGGAGGATGGTGCCATGCAGCCACGGAATTCGCGTCTCAACAGCTCCTCCCTGCGCGGTGCGGTCGACCTCGCCGCGGTGAAGGCGGCCGGTGAGGCCGCCCAGAAGGCCGAGCAGGCCCGGGCCGAGCGGGCCCGTCAGGCGGCCGCCGCCGAAGCGGACGGAGTCGCCGCCCCCCAGCCCGCCTACCCGCTCGTCATCGACGTCACCGAGGACACCTTCGAGACCGAGGTCGTCCAGCGCTCCGCCGAGGTGCCGGTCGTCATCGACTTCTGGGCCGAGTGGTGCGGGCCCTGCAAGCAGCTCAGCCCGATCCTGGAGGGCCTGGCCGAGGAGTACGCCGGCCGCTTCGTGCTCGCCAAGATCGACGTGGACGCCAACCAGCTGATCGCCCAGCAGTTCGGCATCCAGGGCATCCCGGCCGTGATGGCCGTGGTGGCCGGTCAGCTGGTGCCGCTGTTCCAGGGCGCGGAGAGCGCCGCCAACGTCCGCAAGGTGCTGGACCAGCTGATCCTGGTCGCCGAGCAGCGCTTCGGCATCTCCGGCGGCGCGGTCGTCCCGGGCGAGGCCGACGACGCCGCGGTGCAGCGGCCGGCGGACCCGGCGCTGGCCGCCGCGCACGACGCGCTGGACGCCGGCGACCTGAGCGGCGCCGTCCAGGCGTACCGGAACGTGCTGGTCGACCAGCCGGGTAACACCGAGGCCAAGCTGGGCCTGGCGCAGGCCGAGCTGCTCCACCGGGTCGAGGGCCTGGACCTCCAGTCGGTCCGGGCGGCCGCCGCCGCCGACCCGAAGGACGTCGCCGTCCAGCTGCAGGCCGCTGACCTGGACCTGGTGGGCGGTCACGTCGAGGACGCCTTCGGGCGCCTGGTGGACACCGTCGGCCGGACCTTCGGCGAGGACCGGGACACCGCCCGGCTGCGCCTGCTGGAGCTGTTCGAGGTGATCGGCCCGGAGGACCCGCGGGTGGTCGTGGCCCGTGCGGCGCTGGCCCGCGTGCTGTTCTGAGCCGCGTGCTGTTCTGAGCCCGCCGTTCCGAGCCGCTCCCGCGGCGGCCCGGCCCCGGTGCTGGCACCGGGTGCCTGGCACCTCGGATGACCTGCGGTGTCGCCTGGTGATTTGGCGACAATCCGGTCAACCGGACAGAGGTTTACCAAATCTTGATTTCACCCGTGGGTGGTCACTTTCCGTGACCACCCACGGGTGTTTCGTTCCTGTTTCCGGCAGATTTCGCCGTCACGTTTCCTTCAACACGTCACGCACGGTGCAACTCGGGTCAATTCCATGATCAATGCCACCTGGTGTTGCATTACCCGTCAGTAAGGCACCCCTTGTGCTTCGCCCGGGATTCAAGCACGATCGGCCACGCCCGGTCCCAGACTCCACACCCTCCGACAGCCCGTCGGCCACGCGGAGCGCGGGATCCCCACCGGGTGATCCGCCGGCTCCGGTCGGCGGTAGGGAGGGCAGGGGGGTATCCGCGGTCCCACGGCGGTTCCTGTCCTCGACCGGCCGCGCGGCCCTGCGCGGTCGCTGGTTGTCGCTCGGGGGTGATCGCCGATGTCGTCGGTCCGACCCGTCGTCCCGCAAGGACGGCCGGTTTCGGGACGGGAGTGCCGCAGTACGCAGGCCGCTCCCGCGTCCGACGACGCCCAAGGCGCTCTCCGCTACCGAGGACGTAGCTCTCTCCCATCCCAGGCTCCCACCGGCGCGGGACGCGCCGCCGGGAAGCCGGAGATGTACGTCCTAGAAGGAGGACTCGCATGTCCAAGACCTACGGCAAGACCCGCTGGAAGCGCTTCGCCCTGGTGATGGTGCCGAGCGTCGCGGCCACCGCGATGGTCGGCGTCTCGATCGCCAACAGTGCGCTCGCCGCCTCGTTCAGCATTTCCGGCCAGCAGTTCAAGGTCAGCACCGACCAGCTGCACGGCACCAACTTCTCCCAGTTCGGCTCGGTCGACATCGAGGCGAACGGCAAGCCCCACCCGGTCGCGGTCTCGGCCTTCGACCACGCCGACATCACCAACCTGTGCCAGTCGGTGGTGACGGACCTGTCCGGCTTCGGGCTGGGCAAGATCACCCTCCAGCTGCACGCCGGTACCGAGGCGGGCAAGCCGGTCCAGGCCGACAACCTGCTGATCGACCTGGAGCAGCTGAAGGCGGACGCGACCTTCACCCAGATGAACATCGGCCAGGACGCCTCCACCCTCTCGGGTACGGCCACCCAGGGCTGGGCCCCGCACGCGGGTGTCACCAAGGCGGGCGGCGGCGCCGGCCTGCCGACCGGCGCGACCGGCTTCGCCCAGTCCGCCAAGACCGCCGACCTGAGCGGCGTCCAGCAGACCGCGCGGGCCACCTCGGCCGGCACGTTCAAGCTGAACGGCCTCAACCTCGCGCTCAAGAGCGGCGACGGCGCCGGCAACGAGTGCTTCTGAGTCACGTCTGACGGCACGCCGACCGGCGTGCCCGGATGACTGGGCAACCCGGGGCCGGGGGCGGCGGGCGACCGCCACCCCCGGCACCCACCTTTTTCGTTCTTCCCTCGTAGCGACGTCGAGGAGCTGCACCATGTCCAGCGCAACGGTCGAGACGCGGCCCCGTCAGCAGAACCCCGTCGGGTGGCTCTGGCGGCACTTCCGTGAATTCCGCCGCTCCAGGCCCTTCTGGGGCGGCCTGCTGGCCATGATCGCCGGCGTCCCGATCCTCTACTTCCCGTACGCCCACCTCACCTTCGGCGGGCTGACCATCGCGATGTCCACCACGGCCGGTGCCGGGTCGCTGATCATCGGGGTACTGATGATCATCCTCGGGCTGACCGCCTGGTTCCAGCCCGCCGTCCGGGTCTTCGCGGGCATCGCGACCATCCTGCTGACGCTGGTCTCGATCCCGGTCTCCAACCTCGCGGGCTTCGGCCTCGCCCTGCTGCCCGGTCTGATCGGCGGCGGACTGATGGTCTCCTGGGCGCCGCTGCCGGAGCCGTCCACCGCGCCGGCCAAGGGGCGGCGCGCACGGCGCGGTCGGCCGGCGGACGGTGCGGTGGCGGAGAGCGTCGCCACCGAGAGCGCCGCTGCCGAGGCCACCACCGCCGAGGCCACCACCGCCGAGGCTGCCACCGCTGAGGTCGCCACCGCTGAGGTCGCCACCGAGACCGCCGCCGTCGAGGCGCCCACCGCGAAGCTGCCCGCCCAGGGCGGGCCCGTGGAGCAGGCGGCCGAGCCCGCGGCCGAGCCCGCCGCAGAGGCCGCCGCCGAGGCCGCCGTTCCGAAGCAGGGCACCGCCGGGGAGCAGGAGGGGGCGCGGTGACCGGGCCGGCCGAGCAAGCAGAGGGCACGGCCGTCCCCGCGCAGCGCTCCGGCCGGCACGCCGCGCCGCGCACGCCGGTCCGGGTCCGGCTGAGAGGCCGCGCCCTGGCGATGGCCGCGGTGCCGACCGCGCTGCTGATGGCGGCCGCCTACACGCCCAACCCGGCGGTCGCCGAGTCCGCCGCGGGCAAGCCGTGCGGCAACGCGCCGGTGGCCGTGCCGGACGTGGCGCCGGTCGAGGAGACGCCCGTCCCCAAGAGCGAGCTGCCCGAGCCGCCGCCCGCGCCGACCGGTACGCCGGGGGCGACCGGGAGCCCGACGACGACGCCCTCGTCCGGCCCGAGCTCGCTGCCGACCACCACGCCGACCACCGCGCCGACCCAGATACCGACCACGGCGCCGACCACCGCGCCGGTGAAGCCCCCGCCGGCGACGGCGGCCACCCAGTCGGCCGTCCGCTCCGCCACCACCGGCGGCTCCGGCGCGGTCAGCGCCGTCTACCCGGGCACCGGGAGCGGCACGGCCACCGCGAGCCGGGCCGGGCTGATCGACGACCTCGTCGGCGGCATCAACCACCTGCTGAACCCGGGCGGTTCGGCCACTCCTTCGCCGAGCGCGACACCGAGTGCCACCCCCCAGGGCCCGGCCGCCCCCGCCCCGCGGGTCGGCACCCCGGCGCAGCCCGCCCAGCCGCAGGCCCCGGCCGCCGGCACCCAGCAGGCCGCGCCGCCCGCAGCACAGTCCCCGGACGGGAAGTCCGCCGCCGACCAGCCCTCGGGCGGGCAGCCCTCGCCGGCCGCCACCGCCTCGGGCGCCAAGGCGGGCGGCAGGGCGAGTGGCAAGGCGGCTCCGTCCACGACCCCGTCGGCGGGCTCCTCGGCCGCCGCCACCCCGTCCGGCTCGCCCACCGCGAACCCCAACTGCGACGTGGACGCCCGGAACCTGACCGCCGGTGCGGCCACCGCCGAGCACGTCGTCCCGGAGCAGAACTGGACGCTGCAGACCAGCCGCCTCGGCCTGCACGGCGCGGCCTTCCACGGCGTCTACGACGTGAAGACCCCGACCGGCACCAAGCGGGTGCTGAAGTTCGTGGTCGACAGCGTCGACATCGAGAACCTCGACATGTCGACCCTGGAGGGCAACGGCGTCACCTTCCACGTCCAGAGCGCCCCGGGTTCGACCTCGACCATGCGCAACGGCCCGGTCACCATGTACGTGGAGCGGCTGTCCGGCCACCTGTCCAAGCTGCTCGGCCTGCCGATCCCGATCGACCTGGGCGAGATCACCCTCACCCCGGACACCCTGCCGCGCTGGCTGTACGACCTGATCGGCGCCATCCCGATCCCGCTGGACATCGAGCTGACCGGGGTGACGGCCAAGCAGGCCGGCCAGTTCGGCGGCACCCTGCACATCCCGGGGATGCACCTGTTCAACGACGACGCGCCCTACAGCGACAAGTGACCGCCGAGCGGCGGACGCACGGCGCCGGGTAGCGGACGCGGAAACGCCGGTGGGGCGGCCCTCCCGTAACGGGAGGACCGCCCCACCGGCGTTCGTTCTACCGGGGCGTCACTCGCCGTGGCCGCCCACGCGGTGCACCTGCACCATGTTGGTGGTGCCGGGGATGCCGACCGGGACACCGGCGGTGACGATCACGGTGTCGCCCTCGCCCAGCTCGCCCAGCTTCAGCAGCTCGCGGTCGACCTGCGCGACCATCGCGTCGGTGGTGGCCACCTGCTCGGTGACGTACGACTCGACGCCCCAGCTCAGCGAGAGCTGGTTGCGGGTGGCCGAGTCCGGGGTGAACGCGATCACCGGGATCGGCGAACGGTAGCGGGACAGCCGACGCGCGGTGTCACCGGACTTGGTGAACGCGATCAGCGCCTTGCCGTTCAGGAAGTCGCCCAGCTCGCACGCGGCGCGGGCGACGGAGCCGCCCTGGGTGCGCGGCTTGCGGCCCGGGTTGAGCGGCTGGAGGCCCTGGGAGACCAGTTCCTCCTCGGCCTTCTCGCAGATCCGGCTCATGGTGCGGACGGTCTCGACCGGATACTTGCCGACGCTGGACTCGGCGGAGAGCATCACCGCGTCGGTGCCGTCCAGGATGGCGTTGGCGACGTCGGAGACCTCGGCGCGGGTCGGGCGCGAGGCGTGGATCATCGACTCCATCATCTGGGTGGCGACGATGACCGGCTTGGCGTTGCGGCGGGCCAGGGTGATCAGCTGCTTCTGGACCAGCGGCACCCGCTCCAGCGGGTACTCGACGGCCAGGTCGCCGCGGGCGACCATGATGGCGTCGAAGGCGAGGACGATCTCCTCCATGGCCTCGACGGCCTGCGGCTTCTCGATCTTGGCGATGACCGGCACCCGGATGCCGACCTCGTCCATGACCTCGTGGACGTCCTTGATGTCCTCCGCGTTGCGGACGAAGGACAGCGCGACCATGTCGACGCCCAGATGCAGCGCGAAGCGCAGGTCGTCCTTGTCCTTCTCGGACAGGGCGGGGACGTTCACGGCCGCACCGGGCAGGTTGATGCCCTTGTTGTTCGAGAGCACGCCGCCCTCGACCACCACGGTCTTCACCCGCGGGCCGTCGACGCTGACGACCTCCAGGGCGATGACGCCGTCGTTGATCAGGATCGGGTCGCCGGGCTTCACGTCGCCGGGCAGGCCCTTGTAGGTGGTGCCGCAGATGTGCTGGTCACCGGGGACGTCCTCGGTGGTGATGGTGAACTCGTCGCCGTTGTCGACGGTCACCGGGCCGTTGGCGAAGGTCGCCAGACGGATCTTGGGACCCTGGAGGTCGGCCAGGACGCCGATGGCCTTGCCGGTGTCCTCCGAGACCTGGCGGACCTTGCGGTACCGCTCCTCGTGGTCCGCGTGGTTGCCGTGGCTCATGTTCAGTCGGGCGACGTTCATGCCCGCCTCGACGATGGCCTTCAGCTGTTCGTAGGAGTCCGTGGCCGGACCCAGGGTGCAGACAATTTTCGCTCGGCGCATATGGATCAGTCTATCCGTTCGTGTTATAGGTGCATTCGGCACGGACCGGGAGGAATCGCCGACGAATGATCCCGAGGAACGAGACGATTCCGTGTCAGTCCTCGGACAGCTCGCTCTCGCGGTGCACCAGGGCGAAGGCCTGCCGGGCGATCTCCAGCTCCTCGTCGGTCGGCACCACCGCGACCGCCACCCGGGAGAACCCGGGCGAGATGATCCGGGCGTCGCCCGAGCGCACCGAGTTCAGCTCCGGGTCCACGGCGATGCCCAGCTCCTCCAGTCCCGCGGTGGCCGCCGCGCGCACCGGCGCGGCGTTCTCCCCGACGCCCGCGGTGAACGCGATCGCGTCCACCCGGCCGAGCACCGCGTAGTAGCCGCCGATGTACTTGCGCAGCCGGTGGACGTACGCGTCGAAGGCGAGCTGCGCGTCCGCGTCCCCCTCGTCGGCGCGACGCATGATCTCCCGCATGTCGTTCTCGCCGCACAGGCCGCGCAGCCCGCTGCGGCGGTTGAGCAGGTCGTCGATCTGGTCGACGGACAGGCCGCCGACCCGGTGCAGGTGGAACACCACGCCCGCGTCGATGTCACCCGAACGGGTGCCCATGACCAGGCCCTCCAGGGGGGTGAGGCCCATCGAGGTGTCCACGCAGCGGCCGCCGCTGACCGCCGAGGCGGAGGCGCCGTTGCCCAGGTGCAGCACGATCACGTTGACCTCGGCCGGGTCCTTGCCGAGCAGCCGGGCGGTGGCCCGCGAGACGTACTGGTGCGAGGTGCCGTGGAAGCCGTAGCGGCGCACCCGGTGCTCGTCGGCGACGGCCTTGTCGATCGCGTAGCGGGCCGCGTACTCGGGCATCGAGGCGTGGAAGGCGGTGTCGAACACGGCCACCTGCGGCAGGTCCGGCCGGAGCGCCCGGGCCACCTCGATGCCGGTGATGTTCGCCGGGTTGTGCAGCGGCGCGACCGGGATCAGCCGGCGGATCTCCCTGAGCACCTCGTCGGTGATCACCGTCGGCTCGGTGAACCGCTTGCCGCCGTGCACCACCCGGTGGCCGATCGCGGCCAGCTCGGGGGAGTCCAGCCCGATGCCGTCGGCGGCCAGCTCCTCGGCGACGGCCTTCAACGCGGCCGAGTGGTCCGGGAAGGCCTGCACCAGCTCGCGCCGCTCGCCGGCCCGCGGGGTGTGCACCAGCCGGCCGCCCGCCTCGCCGATCCGCTCCACCAGCCCGGAGGCGAGCCGGGCGCCGTCCAGCATGTCGATCAGCTGGTACTTCACCGACGAGGAGCCGGCGTTGAGTACGAGGACGCGCGTCCCTGCGGTCATGCCTGCGGCTCCTTGTCGTCCTGGGCCTGGATGGCGGTGATCGCCACGGTGTTGACGATGTCCTCCACCAGCGCGCCGCGGGAGAGGTCGTTGACGGGCTTGCGCAGCCCCTGGAGCACCGGGCCGACCGCGACCGCGCCGGCCGAGCGCTGGACGGCCTTGTAGGTGTTGTTGCCGGTGTTGAGGTCCGGGAAGATCAGCACGGTCGCCCGCCCGGCCACCGGCGAGCCCGGCAGCTTGGTGGCCGCGACGTGCTCGTCCACCGCCGCGTCGTACTGGATCGGGCCCTCCACCAGGATGTCCGGCCGCAGCGCGCGGACCAGCTCGGTGGCCTTGCGGACCTTGTCGACGTCCGCGCCCGAGCCGGAGGTGCCGGTCGAGTACGAGAGCATCGCGACCCGCGGCTCCACCCCGAACTGGGCGGCGGTGGCGGCCGACTGGATCGCGATGTCGGCCAGCTGCTGGGCGTCCGGGTCCGGGTTGACCGCGCAGTCGCCGTACACCAGCACCTTGTCGGCCAGGCACATGAAGAAGACGCTCGACACGATGGACGCGCCCGGCGAGGTCTTGATCACCTCGAAGGCGGGGCGGATGGTCGCCGCGGTGGAGTGCACCGCGCCGGAGACCATGCCGTCGGCGATGCCCTCCTGGACCATCAGGGTGCCGAAGTA
Source organism: Kitasatospora sp. NPDC001309 (assembly GCF_042896295.1). Classification (NCBI taxonomy): domain Bacteria; kingdom Bacillati; phylum Actinomycetota; class Actinomycetes; order Kitasatosporales; family Streptomycetaceae; genus Kitasatospora; species Kitasatospora sp. NPDC001309. Next base: position 203,814 of record NZ_JBIAXC010000002.1, read on the forward strand.
GGAGACGTCGGTGACCACGTCCAGGGCCAGCTCGACGGTCATCCCCTTGTGGGCGCGCAGCCGGGCGTACAGCTCGGCGAACTGGCGGCGCAGCGGGCTGGTGCTCGGGTCGACGACCCGGAGCTGGGCGCGGTCGGCGCCCGGGTCGTCCTGCGGGAGGACGATGCCCAGGCCCGCGGCCTTGCGGCGCACCGCGTCGACCTCGCCGAGCAGGGTGAGGTCGCAGATGTTGCGGCGCAGCAGGATCTCCGCCGCCCGCAGCACCCGCTCCTCGGTGCCCTCGGGCAGCACCACGTGCCGGCGGCCGGCCCGGGCGCGCTCCAGCAGCTCGTGCTCGAACATCATCGGGGTCACCCGCTCGGACCGGCCGACCTCGATCCGGTTGGTCAACTCGGCGGTGTCCACGTGCAGTTCGAACAGTCCGAGGGCGATCTCGGCCTTCCGGGGGCTGGCCGCGGTGAGCTTGCCCTCCAGGTGGGTCAGGGTGGCGGCGGTGGGCCAGCTGCCCTCCGGGACGACCGCGACGGGGGTGCCGGGGGCGAGCCGGGCGGCCAGCGCCATCACGTTCGGGCCGGGGTGCTGGCCGAGGGTCAGCAGCACGCCGGCGATCGGCGGGGCGCCGGCCGCGTGCGCGGCCAGCGAGCCGATCACCAGGTCGGCGCGGTCCCCGGGGGTGACGACCAGGGCGCCCTCGGTCAGCGCGTCCAGGAAGGTGGGCAGCATGGCGCCGCCGAAGACGAAGCCGCGGACGTCCCGGGCCAGCCCGGCCGCGTCACCGAGCAGCACCTCGGCGCCGGTCGACTCCACCAGCTGGGCGACCGTCGGCGCGGCCAGCGCCGGCTCCTCCGGGATCACGTACGCCGGGATCGGCAGCTTCTCGGTGAGCGTGCGCTGGATCCGCTGCTTGGCGCCCGGGGAGGTCCGGTTGGCGATCATCGCCAGGGTCTCGCAGCCGAGGTCGGTGTACGCCCGGTGGGCGTTGCGCACCTCGGCGATCACGGCCTCCGGGTCCTTGCCCTGGCCGCCGACCACCGGCAGTACGGCGGCGCCGAACTCGTTGGCGAGCCGGGCGTTGAAGGCCAGCTCGTCCGGGATGTTGGTGTCGGCGAAGTCGGTGCCGAGCACCAGCACCGCCTGGCAGCGCCGCTCCAGCGCCCGGAAGCGGTCGACCAGCGCGGAGACCAGCTCGTCCTGCCCCTGGGCGGCCTGGAGCGCGGCCGCCTCCTCGTAGGTGAGCCCGTACAGCTCGGGGCCCGGCAGGTCGATCCGGTACCGCCCGCGCAGCAGCTCGACGACGTGGTCGGAGCCGGACTCGCCGGGCGCGGCCGCGTGCACCAGCGGACGGAACACCCCGACCCGGTCCACCTGGCGGGTGAGCAGTTCCATGACCCCGAGTTCGACGGCCTGCCGGCCGTCCCCCCGGTCGATCCCGGTCACGTACACGCTGCGCGCCACGCGGATGTCTCCGTCCCGTCGCCTCGGAAGCTGGTCATCTCGACCATACCTTCGCACCACGAACGCCCGTCCGCGAGCAGAGGCAGGGGGGAGGGGCAAGGGACCAAGGGCCCGGGCCGGGGACTTGCGCCGACGCCTGCCCTTGATGTACCTACCTCATGTAGTTACATTGGCTGGTATGGAGACCATGGGACTGCGTGAGTTGAACCAGAACCCGTCCAAGGCAGTCGCGCGGGTCCGGGCCGGCGCGACGATCGTCGTGACCGACCGCGGGCGGCCCGTGCTGAGACTGGTGCCGGAGACGGCCCCGGAGTCGACCCTCGAACGCCTGGTCGCGGCCGGCGAGGTCACTCCGCCCACCGAGCAGGGCATGCCCGAGCTCGCCCTCGACCTGCTGCCGGACGTCGGCAGCCTGTCGGACCTGCTGATCGAGGACCGGAACCGGGAGCGCGACCGTTGATCTACCTGGACTCCTGCGCGCTGCTGAAGTTCATCAAGCCGGAGCCGGAGACCGCCGCGCTGCGAGCCTGGCGGGAGGCGCTGCCCGACGGCACCGAACTGATCACCAGTGAACTGGCCCGGCTGGAGATCACCCGCACGCTGATCCGTGCGGGCCTGTCGCACCAGCTGGTCCCGTACCACGTGGACCAGGCGCTCCGGGGGGCCTACCGGGTCGACCTCAGCAGCGCGGTGCTGGCCAGGGCGCTCGCCTACCGCACTCCGCGGCTGGGATCGCTGGACGCGCTCCACCTTGCCAGCGCGGAGCCCTTCCGCGCCGAACTCACCGACTTCGTCACCTACGACCGCGAGCTCGGCCGGGCCGCCGAGGAGCTCGGGTTCCCGGTCACGGCCCCCCGGTGACGCCCGCCCGTGGGGGCGGGCGCCCGGGGCTGCTCAGGCCGGGCGGAGCCAGAGGGTGGCGAGCGGGGGGAGGACCAGTTCGGCGGAGCGCGGCTGGCCGTTCCACTCGACCGGATCGGCCTTGATCGGGCGGGAGTTGCCGGTGCCGCTGCCGCCGTAGGCCTCGGCGTCGGTGTTCAGCAGCTCCTCCCAGAGCTGCTCGCGGCCGTCCAGGGCGGGCAGGCCGACCCGGTGGCCGTGGCGGACGACGGGGGAGAAGTTGCAGACGGCGACCAGCGGGGTGCCGTCGGCGGCGAAGCGGACGAAGGAGAGCAGGTTGTCCTCGGCGGAGCCGCCGTCGAGCCAGCGGAAGCCGTCCGGGGTGGTGTCCAGCTCCCAGAGGGCGGGGGTGTCCCGGTAGGCCCGGTTGAGGTCGCGGACGAGGCGGCGCACGCCCCGGTGGTCCTGGTGGGCGGGCCACTGCTCGTCGAGCACCCACCACTGCGGGCCCTGCTCGTGGTCCCATTCCGCGCCCTGGGCGAACTCCTGCCCCATGAAGAGCAGTTGCTTGCCGGGGTGGGACCACATGAAGCCCAGGTAGGCGCGGTGGTTGGCGCGCTGCTGCCACCAGTCGCCGGGCATCTTGGAGACCAGGGCCTGCTTGCCGTGGACGACCTCGTCGTGGGAGATCGGCAGGACGTAGTTCTCGGAGTAGGCGTACACCATCGAGAAGGTGATGTCGTTGTGGTGGTACTTGCGGTGCACCGGCTCCTTGGACATGTAGACCAGCGAGTCGTGCATCCAGCCCATGTTCCACTTGAGCCCGAAGCCGAGGCCGCCGGCGTCGGTGGGCCGGGTGACGCCGTCCCAGGCGGTGGACTCCTCGGCGATGGTGATCACGCCGGGGCAGCGCCGGTAGACGGTGGCGTTCATCTCCTGGAGGAAGGCGGCCGCGTCCAGGTTCTCCCGGCCGCCGTACTGGTTGGGCGTCCAGCCGCCGCCCTCGCGGGAGTAGTCGAGGTAGAGCATCGAGGCGACCGCGTCGACCCGCAGGCCGTCGATGTGGAACTCCTCGCACCAGTACACGGCGTTGGCGACCAGGAAGTTGCGCACCTCGGTGCGGCCGTAGTCGAACTCCAGCGTCCCCCAGTCGGGGTGCTCGGCGCGCTGCGGGTCGGCGGGCTCGTACAGCGGTTCGCCGTCGAAGCGGGCGAGGGCGAAGTCGTCCTTGGGGAAGTGCGCGGGCACCCAGTCGACGATCACGCCGATGCCGTGCCGGTGCAGGGTGTCGACCAGGTACCGGAAGTCGTCGGGGCTGCCGAGCCGGGCGGTGGGGGCGAAGTAGCCGGAGACCTGGTACCCCCAGGAGCCGCCGAAGGGGTGCTCCATCACCGGCATGAACTCCACGTGGGTGAAGTTCAACTCCTTGAGGTAGCGCGGCAGTTCCTCGGCGATGGCGCGGTAGGTGGTGAGCTCGGGCCGCCAGGAGGCGAGGTGCAGCTCGTACACCGACATCGGGGCCCGGTGGTGCGCGGTGCGGGCCCGGCGGGCCATCCACTCGTCGTCCTGCCACCGGTGGGTGGAGGAGGTGACGACGGAGGCGGTGCCGGGCGGGCACTGGGCGGCCCGGGCGAGCGGGTCGGCCTTGTCGAGGACCCAGCCCTGCCGGGTGTGGATCTCGTACTTGTAGGTGGCGCCCTCGGCGACGCCCGGGACGAACAGCTCCCAGACGCCGGAGGAGCCGAGCGAGCGCATCGGGTGGCCGCTGCCGTTCCAGTGGTTGAAGTCGCCGATCAGCCGCACTCCGGCGGCGTTGGGCGCCCAGACCGCGAAGGCGGTGCCGGCCACGCCGTCGACGGTGCGCACGTGCGAGCCGAGCGCCTGCCACAGCTGTTCGTGCCGGCCCTCGGAGATCAGGTGCAGGTCGAGTTCGCCGAGGGTGGGCGGAGTGCGGTAGCCGTCGTGCTGGCGCTGGGGTTCGCCGTCGGGGTAGTCCACCAGCAGGGTGTAGTCCGGTTGTTCGCCGCCCGCCAGCAGGCCGGTGAACAACCCGCCCTGCTGGTGGGTGAGTTCGGCGGGGCCGTGGGCGGTCTCCACCACCACCCGGTCGGCGAACGGGCGCAGCACCCGGATCGCCGTCCCGCCGTGCACCGGGTGGGCGCCGAGCAGGGCGTGCGGGTCGTGGTGCTGCCCGTTCACCAGCCGGTCCACCTCGGCCGGCGGCAGCGGCGCCTCGGGCAGGCGCAGGGCGCCGACCGGGGCGTCCGCGGCGGGACCGGCCGGGGCGGCGGCCCTGCGGTCGGTCCCGCGTTCGGAGCCCCCGCGTTCGGAGCCCCCGCGGTCGGCGGCCCCGGGTTCGGCGGCCCCGGCCAGGAAGGTGGCCGGAACGGGGCGGGTGGGGCGGCCGGTCGGGTCGAGCGGCGTCACGGCGTGGTCCTCCAGCGGCGGGGATGGGCGAACTCGTGGCGGGCGGGCGGGACGGGAGCGCGGGGTCAGACGGACAGGGCGAGCCGGTTGATCGCGGCGAGCGGGATCGGCAGCCAGCTGGGCCGGTGCCGGGCCTCGTACACCACCTCGTACACCGCCTTGTCGATCTCCAGCGCCCGCATCAGCTCGGGTGAGGCGGCCGGGTCGGCGCCGCCCCCGGCGGTGTAGCCGGCGCAGAAGGCGGTGCGGTTGCGCTGGGCCCAGGCGGCGGCGAGGTGGGCCAGCTCGGGGTCGACCGGGCCGCCGGCCAGCAGGTGGGCGGCCGCGTAGTCGAAGGAGCGCAGCATCGCGGCGACGTCGCGCAGGGCGGGCTGGGGTTCGCGGCGCTCGTTGACGGATTTGGCGGGCTCGCCCTCGAAGTCCAGCAGCACCCAGCCGTGCGGGGTGCGCATGGCCTGGCCGAGGTGGAGGTCGCCGTGGATGCGCTGGACCGGCAGGCCGTCCGGGTGGGCGTCGGCGAGCTGCTGGAAGGCGGCGCGCAGGGCGGCGCGGAAGCGCAGCAGGCCGGGGACGGCGGCGACGGCGCTGTCCAGCCGGTCGGCCATCGCGGTGGCGAGCCGGCCGGTCTCGGTGCGGTCGAGCCGGGCGACGGGCATGGAGCGGGCGAGCACCCGGTGCACCTCGGCGGTGGCCCGGCCGAGCCGGTGCGCCTCGATGGCGAAGTTGCCGGGGGAGCGGTCGCCCTTGAGCCGGCCGACCTGGTCGAGGGCGAGTTCCCAGCCGTCCTCGGCGTCCGGCAGGTAGCGCTGGAGCAGTCCGAGGGTGGCGGGTTCGGCGCGTTCCATCCGGCTCTCGAACCAGGCGGCGACCCGGGGGATGCGGGTGGAGCCGGCCCGGGAGAGGGCGAGGGAGAGTTCCAGGTCGGGGTTGGTGCCGGGGTGGACGCGCCGGAACAGTTTGAGGATGTACGAGGTGCCGTAGATGACCGAGCTGTTGGACTGTTCGGCGGTGGAGGCGCGGCCGGGGAGGTTGGCGGGCAGTCCGGAGCCGGGGGTGCGGCGGAAGGAGAGCGAGCCGAACCGGTCGCCGGTGGCCAGGTGTTCCAGGAGGCGTCCGGTGAGTTCGGGGTCGTGCACGGCGTCGTAGAGGGCGGCGCCGTCGTACGGGCCCTGGGTGAGCCGGCCGAGCACGGCGCCGGGTTCGATCCCGGCGGGCCCCTGGGAGCGGATGCCGAGCAGCAGTTGGTAGGTGTCGCCGTGCGGGAGGCCGGCCGTGGTGGCGTGTTCGACCCGCAGCAGCAGGTGCAGCAGGGCCGGGTCGCCGACCTGCAGCGGGGTGCCGACCACCGGGACGAGGCCGGTGATGGGGCGCCCCTTCCCGGCGTACCAGCGCTGGGTGGGGAGCCAGTCGGCGATCAGCGGCAGGGCCGCCTGGACGAGCTCGCTGACCCCCAGGGCCGTTCTCCGGACCCCGGTGCCCCGCGCGCCCGGGTGCGGCGCGGAGCCGGCCGGGGCGTCGTGCTGCACATGGGCTTGCGAACGGGAGGTTTCGGACATGACTCCCTTTCCCCGGAAGCACGCGGACGGCCCGACGGGTCGTGGCCGGGGTCCGTCAGTCTTCCGGATTTCGGCGGCGCGGCGGTCGCGGCACGCGAGCACGGCTCGGGTGTCACGCCTTCGTGTGGGTGGCCGTTGGGCTGTTCTCCGTACGCGGTGGTGCAGAGAACTCCGGGGGCGCGGGGGTCAACTCGCGCCCCCGGAGGGTCTGGTGGTGCTGTGCGGGCCGCTGGTGGCAGGGCTCGGCGGATCGTTACTTCGACCGCCCGGTTCCGCTCGTGCGCGGGGGCTGCCGGAGTTGGAACCAGTAGAAGCCGTGGCCGGCCAGCGTGAGCAGGTAGGGCCACTCGCCGATCGACGGGAAGCGCACTCCGCCGATCAGCTCGACCGGGTACCGCCCGCCGTACTGCCGGAGGTCCAGCTCGGTCGGCTGCGCGAACCGCGAGAAGTTGTTCACGCACATGACCAGGTCCCCCTCGTACTCGCGCACGAAGGCCAGCACGGCGGGGTTGCTGGACGGCAGTTCGGTGTAGGTGCCCAGGCCGAACGCCGGGTTGAGCTTGCGGATCTCGATCATGCGACGCGTCCAGTGCAGCAGGGAACTCGAACTGCTCTGCTGCGCTTCGACGTTGGTCACCTGGTAGCCGTACACCGGGTCCATGATGGGCGGCAGACTGAGCCTGCCCGGGTCGGCGGAGGAGAAACCCGCGTTGCGGTCCGGGGTCCACTGCATCGGCGTGCGCACGCCGTCCCGGTCGCCCAGCCAGATGTTGTCGCCCATGCCGATCTCGTCCCCGTAGTAGAGCACCGGCGAGCCGGGCAGGGAGAGCAGCAGGGCGGTGAACAGCTCGATCTGGTTGCGGTCGTTCTCCAGCAGCGGGGCGAGCCGGCGGCGGATGCCCACGTTGGCGCGCATCCGCGGGTCCTTGGCGTACTCCGCGTACATGTAGTCGCGCTCCTCGTCGGTGACCATCTCCAGGGTCAGCTCGTCGTGGTTGCGCAGGAAGATGCCCCACTGGCAGCCGCCCGGGATCGCCGGGGTCTTGGCCAGGATCTCCGACACCGGGTACCGGGACTCCCGGCGCACGGCCATGAAGATCCGCGGCATCACCGGGAAGTGGAACGCCATGTGGCACTCGTCGCCGCCGGCCGTGAAGTCGCCGAAGTAGTCGACCACGTCCTCCGGCCACTGGTTGGCCTCGGCGAGCAGCACGGTGTCCGGGTAGTCGGCGTCGATCTCCTTGCGGACCCGCCGGAGGAACTCGTGGGTCTCCGGCAGGTTCTCGCAGTTGGTGCCCTCGCGGGCGAACAGGTACGGCACCGCGTCCAGCCGGAAGCCGTCGATGCCGAGGTCGAGCCAGAACCGCAGCCCGGCGATCATCTCGTCCTGGACGCGGGGGTTGTCGTAGTTGAGGTCCGGCTGGTGGGAGAAGAACCGGTGCCAGTAGTACTGCTTGCGCACCGGGTCGTAGGTCCAGTTGGAGGTCTCGGTGTCGACGAAGATGATCCGGGCGTCCGGGTACTGCTTGTCGTCGTCGGCCCACATGTAGAAGTCGCCGTACGGCCCGTCCGGGTCCGCCCGGGAAGCCTGGAACCACGGGTGCTGGTCGCTGGTGTGGTTCATCACGAAGTCGATGACCACGCGCATGCCGCGGGCGTGTGCGGCGTCGGTGAACTCCATGAAGTCGGCGAGGTCGCCGAACTCCGGCAGCACCGACTTGTAGTCGGCGACGTCGTACCCGCCGTCGCGCAGCGGCGAGGCGAAGAACGGCGGGAGCCAGAGGCAGTCGACGCCGAGCCACTGCAGGTAGTCGAGCTTGGTCGTGAGCCCCTTGAGGTCCCCGACCCCGTCGCCGTTGCTGTCCTGGAAGGACCGCACCAGCACCTCGTAGAAGACCGCACGTTTGAACCACTCCGGGTCCAGGTTCTTCTTCGAGGTCTCCGGAAAGGTGTCGGGGACGGGCTCGTTCACTGTCACGCTGGGTTCCTCCGAACCGTGAGGAGGTGAGCCGGCTCGGCTGAGGGATCGAGCCGGACGTAGTTGTGCCGGCCCCAGGTGTAGGCGGCGCCGGTGAGCTCGTCGTGCACCGCGTGGGGCCCGTCGCCGTCGAGCGTGACGGTGGCCTCCTGGACGTGGTGCGGGTCGAGGTTGACCACGGTGATGACCCGGTCGGTCAGGCCGTCGGCGGTGGTCGCGGTCTTGGAGTAGGCGAGCACCTGCTCGTTGTCGGTCGGGTGGAAGCGCAGGTCGCGCAGCTGCTGCAGGGCCGGGTGGCGCCGGCGCAGCCGGTTCAGCACGGTGAGCAGCGGGGCGAGGGTGTCGGTGCGGTTCCAGTCGCGGGGGCGGAGCTCGTACTTCTCCGAGTGCAGGTACTCCTCGGAGCCGGGGTGGGCCGGCTCGTTCTCGAACAGCTCGTAGCCGGCGTAGACGCCGTAGCTGGGGGAGAGGGTGGCGGCGAGCACGGCGCGGATCGCGAAGGCGGCGCGGCCGCCGTGCTGGAGGTAGGCGTGCAGGATGTCCGGGGTGTTGGCGAAGAAGTTGGGGCGCATGTAGGCGGCCGCGTCGCCGGTGAGTTCGGTGAGGTACTCGGTGAGTTCGCGCTTGGTGGTGCGCCAGGTGAAGTACGTGTACGACTGGTGGAAACCGATCTTCGCCAGGGTGTGCATCATCGCGGGGCGGGTGAACGCCTCCGCCAGGAACACCACGTCCGGGTCGGTGCGGGCGATGTCGCCGAGCACCTTCTCCCAGAACACCACCGGTTTGGTGTGGGGGTTGTCGACCCGGAAGATCCGGACGCCGTGCGACATCCAGAACCGGAGGGTCCGGACGGTTTCCTTGACGATTCCGTCCATGTCCTGGTCGAAGTTGACCGGATAGATGTCCTGGTACTTCTTCGGCGGGTTCTCGGCGTACGCGATGGTGCCGTCGGCGCGGTGGCTGAACCATTCCGGGTGCTTGTTCACCCACGGGTGGTCGGGGGAGCACTGGAGGGCGAAGTCCAGCGCCACCTCCAGGTGCAGCGCCCTGGCCTCGGCGACGAAGTGGTCGAAGTCCTCGATGGTGCCGAGGTCCGGGTGGACGGCGTCGTGGCCGCCCTCCGGCGAGCCGATCGCCCAGGGCGAGCCGACGTCGTGCGGACCGGCCGTCAGGGTGTTGTCCGGGCCCTTGCGGAAGGCTCGTCCGATCGGGTGCACCGGCGGCAGGTAGACCACGTCGAAGTCCATCGCGGCGACCGCCGGCAGCCGTTCGGCGGCGGTGCGCAGGGTGCCGGAGCGCGGCGGCTCGACCCCGTTCGGGTCCACCACCGCGCCCTCCGAGCGCGGGAAGAACTCGTACCAGGAGCCGAACAGCGCGCGCTCGCGGTCCACCTGGAGCGGCAGCGGGCGGGAGGCGCTGAGCAGCTCCCGCAGCGGGTGGCGGGCCAGCAGCTCCAGCACCTCGGGGGCGAGCGCGGCGGCCAGCCGGGACAGCGGCGGCAGGCCGGGGTCGCGCAGCGCGTCCGCGGCGGCCAGCACGTGCGCCCGGCCGTCCTTCTTCGGCACCCCGGCGGCGGCCTGCTCCAGCAGCCGGGCGCCCTCCTCCAGGACCAGCGCGGTGTCGATCCCGGCCGGCAGCTTCACCGCGGCGGTCTTCCGCCAGGTGGCGACCGGGTCGCTCCACGCCTCCACCAGGTACGACCAGCGGCCCGGGCCCGTCGGGGTGACGTGCGCCCCCCAGCGGTCGGTGCCCTCGGCGAGCTCGCGCATCGGCGTCCACGGGCCGCTGCGCCCGCGCGGGTCGCGCAGCACCACGTTGGCGTTGACGGCGTCGTGGCCCTCGCGGAAGACGGTCGCGGTGACCGGGAAGGTCTCGCCGACGACGGCCTTGGCCGGGCGGCGGCCGGCGTCGATCTGGGGGCTGACGTCCAGGACGGGGATGCGGCCGATCACGGTGTCGCTCTCTGTCGTCTTGCGGGCGGAGGGCTTGGTGGCGGTCTTGGTGGCGGTCTTGCGGGCGGGGGCCTTGCGCGCGGGCGTCCTCGCGGCGGTTCCCGAGGGCTCCGGCGGGGTGGCCCCGGAGCCGGCCCCCGCGGTGGCGGTGCTGCGGCGCGTGGTGGTGGTGCGCCTGCGCGGTGCCGCCGCCGGGCCCTCCTCGGCCCCGGGTTGGGGGGCCGCTGCGGAGGGCTGCGTCGTGGGAGCCTGTGCTGCGGAGGATTCGGTACGGACCGCCCCGGACACCCGGGGCGACGGCATCGCCGGGTCTGTCCGAGTGTCAGAATCCATCCGTCCGGCGGATTCCGCGACCGCTGCGTCGACGGTGTCGGCCACCGGTGTGGACTGGTCCCGCGTGTCGCCGTGCATGCCAAACTCCTGCCCGAGATCAGCGGCAGCTCCCGCGCGGGCCGGGGGTGGGCCGGGGGGAGTACCGGGAGGACTGCTGGGTGGGGTGGACGTGCGACCGGAAGCCTGCCCGCGCCGCTGTCCCCGGCAACCTGCCCGGCGCCCGCCGAACCGGTGGCGGGGCGCCCCGGAACCGGTGCGCGTTCCGGCGCACGCCTCCGCGGGCACGCCCCCGGGCGGGCCGGTCGACCCGTGAACGAGCCGACCGTGCGCGAGGACACGCGCCGGTGCGCGGCGAGCGCCGAACGGGCTAAGGGAGAAGGGGAAGGATCAACGCGAAAAGGATTCGGACGTGCTGCTCCACGGGGGACGCCACCCGTCGTCGTTGTCCCCGCAGCATCAACGACCTTCGGCCATCCTCGCACCGGCGACACGGTTTTCGCAGCGGTACGACAGTAGTTTCGGGATTTGTCCGGGGCCGTGGATCAGCCGGAAATGGATCTGTTCCGCAGAGTTCACGCATTGGTAGCGCGACGACCGGAAATGTGCGCCTCGCGCGCCCCCCGTGCAGACCAATGCGCCGAATGCGATCTCATCAATAGCCCGAACGGATGCCCAATAGTCCACTTGACCCGTAGTCGGACCGGGCGTCGAGGCTACGCTTCACCGCTGTGAAGGCAATCCGCAGATTCACCGTCCGCACCGTCCTGCCCGAACAACTCCAGCCGTTGCACGAGCTGGCCCTCAACCTGCGCTGGTCCTGGCACCCCGAGACCAGGGACCTCTTCCGGTCCGTGGACCCGGAGGTCTGGGCCGCGACCGGCGAGGACCCGGTGCGGCTGCTCGGGGAGGTCCCGGCCGCCCGGCTGGCCGCGCTCGCCGCCGACCGGCGCTTCCTGCGCAGACTCGGCGACCTCGCCGACGACCTGCGCGAGTACCTCACCGGCCCGCGCTGGTACCAGGCCCAACAGGACGGCGGCGCCACCCCGCCGCCCACCGCCATCGCCTACTTCTCGCCCGAGTACGGCATCGCCGCCGCGCTGCCCCAGTACTCCGGTGGCCTCGGCATCCTGGCCGGCGACCACCTCAAGGCCGCCAGCGACCTCGGCGTCCCGATCATCGGCGTGGGGCTGTTCTACCGGCACGGCTACTTCCGCCAGTCCCTCGACCGGAGCGGCTGGCAGCAGGAGCGCTACCCCCTGCTGGACCCGGACGAACTGGCCGTCAGCCTGTTCCGGGAGGCCGACGGCACCCCCTGCCGGGTCGACCTCGCCCTGCCCGGCGGCCGCACCCTCGCCGCGCACATCTGGAAGGCCCAGGTCGGGCGGGTCCCGCTGCTGCTGCTCGACTCCGACATCGAGGCCAACTCGCCCGCCGAGCGCGACGTCACCGACCGGCTCTACGGCGGCGGCAGCGAGCACCGGCTGCTCCAGGAGATGCTGCTCGGCATCGGCGGCGTCCGGGCCGTGCGGGCCTACTGCCGGCTCACCGGGCACCCCGCCCCCGAGGTCTTCCACACCAACGAGGGCCACGCCGGCTTCCTCGGCGTCGAGCGGATCCGCGAACTGGTCGCCGCCGGGGCCGGGCTGGACTTCGCCGCCGCCCTGGAGTCCGTCCGGGCCGGCACCCTGTTCACCACCCACACGCCCGTCCCGGCCGGCATCGACCGCTTCGACCGGGAGCTGGTCGCCCGGCACTTCGACGGCGACGCCGCGCTGCCCGGCGTCCCGGTCGAGCCGGTGCTCGCGCTCGGCGCCGAGACCTGGGCCGGCGGGGACCCGAAGCTCTTCAACATGGCCGCCATGGGCCTGCGGCTCGCCCAGCGCGCCAACGGGGTCTCCACCCTGCACGGCGAGGTCAGCCGCTCGATGTTCAACGGCCTCTGGCCCGGCTTCGACCCCGCCGAGGTGCCGATCACCTCGGTCACCAACGGGGTGCACGCCGCCACCTGGATCGACCCGGCCGTGGTCCGCCTGGGCGCCGCCGAGATCGGCGCCGAACGCGCCGAGGAGGCGATGACCACCGGCGAGACCCAGCGCTGGACCGGCCTGGAGCGGATCGGCAACACCGAGATCTGGGACCTGCGACGCAGCCTGCGCGCCCAGCTGGTGGACGAGGCCCGCCGCCGGCTGCGCGCCTCCTGGCGCCAGCGCGGGGCCGGCGAGGCCGAGCTCGGCTGGGTCTCCTCGGTGCTCGACCCCGACGTGCTCACCATCGGCTTCGCCCGCCGGGTGCCCTCGTACAAGCGGCTCACCCTGATGCTGCGCGACCCGGTCCGGCTGCGCGCCCTGCTGCTGCACCCCACCCGGCCGGTGCAGATCGTGGTCGCCGGAAAGGCCCACCCGGCCGACGACGGGGGCAAACGGCTGATCCAGCAGATGGTCGCCTTCGCCGACGACCCGACGGTGCGCCACCGGATCGTCTTCCTGCCGGACTACGACATGGCGATGGCCCAGCACCTCTACCCGGGCTGCGACGTCTGGCTGAACAACCCGCTGCGGCCGCTGGAGGCCTGCGGCACCTCCGGGATGAAGGCCGCGCTCAACGGCTGCCTCAACCTGTCCGTCCTGGACGGCTGGTGGGACGAGTGGTACGACGGCCAGAACGGCTGGGCGATCCCCACCGCCGACGAGGACGCCGGCGTGCTCGACCCGGAGAGCAGCGAGGCCGAGCGGCGCGACGACATCGAGGCCGCCGCGCTGTACGACCTGATCGAGGAGCAGGTCGCCGGCCGGTTCTACGACCGGGGCTCCGACGGGCTGCCGCACCGCTGGATCGCCATGGTCCGGCACACCCTGGTCACCCTCGGTCCCAAGGTGCTGGCCGGGCGGATGGTCCGCGAGTACGTCGAGCGGCTGTACACCCCGGCGGCGCTGGCCCAGCGCGAGCTGGCGGTCCGCGACCACGCCTGTGCCCGGGAGCTGGCCGGCTGGAAGGCGAAGGTCCGGGAGGGCTGGCCGGGCGTGCGGGTCGAGCACGTCGAGGCGGACTGTCCGGCCGAGGCCCAGGAGCTGGGCAGCTCGCTGGCGCTGCGGGTGCAGGTCGCGCTCGGCGCGCTGGAGCCGGGCGACGTCGAGGTGCAGGCGGTCTCCGGCCGGGTCGACGAGACGGACGGCATCTCGGACGCCGAGGTGCTCGCCCTCAAGCCGGTCGGCGGGCCCGACCTGGACGGCCGCACCCGTTACGAGGGCGCGCTGGAGCTCGGCCGCACCGGCCCGTTCGGGTACACCGTGCGGGTGCTGCCCGCGCACCCCCGGCTGGCCTCGCCGGCCGAGTTGGGGCTGGTCGCCCTCCCGGCCGAGTCGACGGGGATGGACGCCGGGCTGCTGCGCTGAGGCCCCGGACCGGGTGGCTGCCGTCCGCCGTTGCTACGGACGGCAGCCACCCGCTTGCCCCGGGTGACGGGCGGGGGGAGCGTGAAGGCCATGATGCGAACCCTGCGCGCCGCCGCCCTGGCCGCGCTCTCCGTGCTCCTCGTGGCGTGGCCGGCCCAGGCCGCCACCGCCCCCCTCCCGGCGCCACCGGCGACCGCGCGGCTGTCCCTGGAGGTCTGCCCGCCGCAGGACCCGGTGGTCCCGGGCGGGACCGGGACGCTGGAGGTGAAGGTCACCAACCAGGGGCCGGCCGCCACCACCGACGACACCCTGGTGGTGGTGCACCTCCCCGCGCCGGGCGTGGTGCGGTCGGCCGACCCGGCCGTCACCCTGACCTACTTCGGCACCGGCAGCTCGTACACGATCCCGGCCGGGCTGGCACCGGGGGCGGCCTCGGTCGAGCGGCTGGCGCTGTACGTCGCGCCGATCACCGAGCCCTTCCTCACCATCGACGGCGACGTCCAGGCCTTCTACCCGGGGGACCCGGACCAGTCCGGCCACACCACCGCGTACCGCCTGACCACCGCCGACACCAGGGCCCACTTCATGGTGGGCGCCTCCTCGGCCTGGCAGGCCGGGCACCCCGTCCCGCAGCCCGGTGACCTCACCGGCAGGCCCGGGGCGACGATCGACCTGCCGCTGTGGGTGTACAACGCCGGCCCCTCGTACTCGCGGCACCCGATCGACCTGGCGGTCACCGTGCCCGAGCACACCACGCTGACCGGCACGCCCCCGTACGGCTGCACCGCCACCGGGCCGCGCACGCTGACCTGTCACTACGCGAGCGGGCCGCGGTTCCAGGACGCGGTCTTCATCGACCCGGCCGTGGTGATCGACTCCTCGGCCGTCGCCGGGCAGGTGCTGCCGGGCGGCACGCTGGACGTGGTGGCCGCGGTGGAGGACCGCCCCTCGCCGGACTGGCACACCGACTACGTGGTGACGGTGAACTGACGCGGCCGGGGCCCGCGGGGCCCGGACATGGAGCGGCCCGCCCGGGTGCGTGACGGCGCACCCGGACGGGCACAACTGTGGGGCCCTGCGGCCAGGGCCTTTCTTACACCAGACTGTCCCGCCAGGCACGATGCAGGGTGGCGAAACGGCCCTCCCCCTCGATCAGCTGCCGCGGCGAGCCGTCCTCGACGATCCGTCCCTGGTCCATCACCAGCACCCGGTCGGCGATCTCCACGGTGGAGAGCCGGTGGGCGATGATCACCGCCGTGCGGCCGGCCAGCACCGTGCGCATCGCCCGCTGCACGGCCTGTTCGCCCGGCACGTCCAGGGAACTGGTCGCCTCGTCGAGGATCAGCACGGCCGGGTCGGCCAGCAGGGCGCGGGCGAAGGCGACCAACTGGCGCTGCCCGGCGGAGATCCGGCCGCCGCGCTTGCGCACGTCGGTGTCGAAGCCGTCCGGGAGCGCGGCGATGAACCCGTACGCGCCGATCTCCCGGGCGGCCTGCTCGACCTCGGCGCGGGTGGCGCCGGGGCGGCCGATCGCGATGTTCTCGGCGACGGTTCCGGAGAACAGGAAGGACTCCTGGGTCACCATCACCACCCCGCGCCGCAGCTCCGGGGTGGCGAGGTCGCGCAGGTCCACGCCGTCCAGCCGGATCCGGCCGTCCGTCGGGTCGTAGAAGCGGGCCAGCAGCTTGGCGACCGTCGACTTGCCGGCGCCGGTCGCCCCGACCACCGCGACCGTCTGCCCGGCCGGGATCAGCAGGTCGAAGGGCGGCAGCACCTCCTTGCCGGTGCGGTAGGCGAAGCGCGTCCCCTCGAAGGAGACCGTTCGTCCCTTGGCTGTGACTCGCCCGCTCGCCTCCGGGCGCTCCGACCCGGTGCCGACGTTCTTCGCTCCGGCACTCCCTCCTTCGTCGGTCGCTTGTCGCTCATCGCTTTCGGCACCGGCGCGCCCTTCGGCTCGGGGCGGGGGCGGCAGTTCGACCGGCTCGGCCGGCTCGGCGACGGTCGGTTCGTGGGCGAGCAGGCCGGCGATCTTCTCCAGGGCCGCGGCGGCGGCCTGGTAGCTGTTCAGGAACATCGCCAGCTGGTCGATCGGGTCGAACAGGCGGCGCAGGTAGAGCGCGAAGGCGGTCAGCACGCCCAGCTCCAGCGCGTCGTCGGCGACCAGGTAGGCGCCCATCAGCACGATGCCGGTGAACCAGACGTTGGCGGTGGCGCGGGAGAGGCCGACGTACCGGGCGAGCTCCATGAAGCCCTCCGCGTTGGCCGCCGAGGCCTGGCGGTTGACCACACCGAAGGCGGCGTCGTTGGCCTTCTCGCGGCGGAAGGCCTGCACCGGGCGGATGCCGTTCATGGTCTCGGTGAAGCGCACGATCATCGAGGCGGCGGCCGTCCGCGAGCGGCGGTAGACCCGGCGCGAGCGGGTGCGGAAGGAGTGGGCGACCAGGGCCAGCGGCAGGAAGGCCGCCAGCGAGGCCAGGCCCAGCCGCCAGTCCAGCACCACCAGCAGCACCGAGATGTAGCAGACCGACAGGAAGACCGTCAGCAGCTCCTGGAGGCCCTCGGAGAGCAGTTCGCGCAGCGCGTCGATGTCGCTGGTGGCCCGGGAGATGATCCGGCCCGAGGTGTAGCGCTCGTGGAAGTCCAGGCTGAGCCGCTGGGCGTGCCGGAAGATCCGGCCGCGCAGGTCCAGCAGGACGTCCTGGTTCACCCGGGCGCTGATCTTGATGAACACCCACTGCAGCAGCGGGCTGAGCAGGGCGCAGAAGAGGTAGCCGGCCACCACCGCGACCAGCGGGCCGGAGTCGTGCGCGCGCAGCGCCGGGATGCCGCGGTCCATCGCCACCGCGACCAGCAGCGGGCCGGACTGCAGGGCGGCCTGCTGGACCAGGATCACCACCATGGCGACGGTGATCCGGGCCCGGTGCGGGGCGAGCAGCGAGCGCAGCAGTGCCCGGGGCGCTCCGGGCGGGACGGGGATGTCCTCCTCGTCCGCCGGGGGCGCGGGCAGCTCCTCCTCGGCCGGGACGGTCGGGTCGGTCTGGTCGCTCCGGTCGGCCGCGGCGGGCCCGGCGGGCCCGGCGGGTTCGACGGTGGTGGTCATCGGGTGGAGCCCTCCTCAAGGACGAACGGGCCCTCGGGCACCGGGGCGGCCTCGCCCGACATCAGTTCGCGGTAGCGGGGGCAGTCCCGGAGCAGTTCCTGGTGGGTGCCGACGGCCTCGATCCGGCCGTCCGCGAGCACCGCGACCCGGTCGGCGAGCAGCACCGTGCTGGGGCGGTGGGCGACCACCAGGGCGGTGGTGGAGCCGAGTACCTCGCGCAGCGCCCGTTCGACCAGGGCCTCGGTGTGCACGTCGAGCGCGGAGAGCGGGTCGTCCAGCACCAGGAAGGGCGGGTCGCCGACCACGGCGCGGGCCAGCGCGAGGCGCTGGCGCTGGCCGCCGGACAGGCTCAGGCCCTGCTCGCCGACCTCGGTCCCCACCCCGGCCGGGAGCTTCTCGACGAAGCCGGCCTGGGCGGTGGCCAGGGCGGAGGCCAGCTGCCGGTCGTCCGCGCCGGGGGCGCCCATCAGGACGTTCTCCCGGACGGTGGCGGAGAACAGGGTGGGCTCCTCGAAGGCGACCGCGACGAGCTCGCGCAGCTCCTGCCGGGGCAGCTCGGCGATGTCCCGGCCGTCCAGGGTGATCCGGCCGCCGGTGGCCTCGTACAGCCGGGGGAGCAGGGCGGTGAGCGTGGTCTTGCCGCTGCCGGTGGCGCCGACCAGGGCCATCGTCTCGCCGCTGCGGACGTGCAGGTCGATGCCGGCCAGCAGGTCGGGGGTGTCGTCGGGGGCGTCGGGGTAGCGGAAGCGGACGCCGGTGAAGCGGATGCCGTCCCGGGTGCCCGGCGTGCCCGGCGGGCCGGGGGCGGCGGTCGCGGTGGCCGGGTCGGCGGGCTCGGCGGGTTCGGGCTCGTCGATGACCTCGAAGAACCGGTCGGTGGCGGTGGCGGCCTCGTTGGCGTAGGCGAGCAGCCAGCCGAGCGACTCGACCGGCCAGCGCAGCGCGAGCGCGGTGGAGAGGAAGGCGACCAGGGTGCCGGCGCTCAGCTCGTCGTGGGCGACGAGGTAGGCGCCGACGGCCAGGGCGCAGCCCAGCGCGATCTCCGGCAGGCCGACGATGACCGCCCACAGGTTGGCGAGCTGGTGCGCCTTGCTCAGCTCGGTGCGGCGCAGCCGGTGGGACTGGGCGCGGAAGTGCTCGGCCATCGCGCGGTGCCGCCCGAAGGCCTTGAGGATGCGGATGCCGAGCACCGACTCCTCGACCACGGTGGCGAGGTCGCCGTTCTGGTCCTGGGCGAGCCGGGCGGTGACGGAGTACTCGGACTCGAAGCGCCGGGTGAGCACCAGCAGCGGCGCGGCGGGCAGCAGGATGATCACGGCGAGCCGCCAGTCCTGGGCGAACATCAGCACCGTGCCGGCCAGGAAGGTCACCGAGTTGACGACCAGGAACACCAGCGGGAAGGCCAGGAAGAGCCGCATGGCGTTCATGTCGGTGGTGGCCCGGGAGAGCATCTGGCCGGAGCCCCAGCGGTCGTGGAAGGAGACCGGCAGCCGCTGGAGCTTGGCGTAGAGGTCGGCGCGCATGGCCGCCTCCAGCCGGCCCAGCGGGCGGGACAGCACCACCCGGCGGGTGTAGAACAGGGCGGCCTCGACCAGTCCGAGGAGCAGCAGCAGGCCGATCGGCGGCCACAGCGCGTCGAGGTCGTGCCGGGCGAGCGGGCCGTCGACGATCCGGCCGAGCACCACCGGGACGGCCAGGGTGCTCAGCATGGCGAGGGTGGCGGCCGACACCGAGACCAGGAGCCGGCCGCGGACGGCCCGGGCGTAGGGCCACAGGCGCAGCAGTGAGCGGACCGTGGAGCGGCGTCGCCCGGTCGTGCGGTCGGAGTCTTGTCGGTTCTCGGCCATCGCGGTGAGGGTAGGCAGAGTGCCCGTCATTTCTCATCCGGTTTTTCGCCCCTGTCGGTGAAGGCCGCCGAGAACCGGCCACCCGAACGGGTGAGGCGAGGGCGTGCTGAGGGGCGTGCGGAACCGTTCGTGCAGGGAGGAGTGCGCCGTGCGCCTCTTGCGGGCGCCTGCCGAACGGCCGATTACATCTCCTGACGGATGCTCATCGGCAAGCGAGTGACAGGAGTGTGTGGACATGACGGTCGACACCGAGCCCACCCCCGGCCCAGGATCGGCAACCGTGCAGGTCAGGGCCCAGCTCAGCCTCAGCACCACGGCCGCCCGCAACCTGGCGACGACCACCAAGTCGAAGCCGCAGATGCAGGAGATCACCTCCCGCTGGCTGCTCAGGGTGCTGCCGTGGGTGCAGGTCAGCGCGGGTACGTACCGGGTCAACCGTCGCCTCAGCTACGCCCCCGGGCGCGGCCGGGTGGGCTTCGCCAAGGCCGGTTCCACGGTGACGGTGATCGCGCCCTCGCTGGCCGAGGTGCCGGCGTTGCGCGGGTTCGAGGACCAGGAGGTGCTGGCCGAGCTGGCCCGCCGCTTCGTGCAGCGGGACTTCGCGCCGGGCGACGTCCTGGTGCGGGAGGGGGCGCCGATCGAGGAGGTGTTCCTGATCGCCCACGGCAAGGTCGACCGGATCGGCACCGGCAAGTACGGCGAGGAGACGGTGCTCGGCACCCTCGCGGACGGCGACCACGTCGGCGACGAGGTGATCACCGAGCCCGGCGGCAGCTGGCCGTACACCGTGCGGGCGGGCACCGCCGGCGTCGCCATGGCGTTGAACGCGGCCGGGCTGCAGGAGCTGGTCGACCGCTCCGCGCCGCTGCGCGAGCAGCTGTTGGGCTTCGCCGCCGACGCCGCCCAGGCGCAGAACGCCCACGGCGAGGCGGAGATCGACCTCTCGGCCGGCCACCAGGGCGAGTACGAGCTGCCCGGCGCCTTCGTGGACTACGAGTTGGCGCCGCGCGAGTACGAGTTGAGCGTCGCGCAGACCGTGCTCAAGGTGCACACCCGGGTCGCCGACCTCTACAGCAAGCCGATGAACCAGACCGAGGAACAGCTGCGGCTGACCATCGAGGCCCTGCGCGAGCGGCAGGAGTACGAGATGATCAACAACCCGGAGTTCGGCCTGCTCCACAACGCCGACTTCGACCAGCGGATCCAGACCCACGCGGGCGCGCCCACCCCGGACGACCTGGACGAGCTGCTCTCCATGCGCCGCGACACCGACTTCCTGTTCGCCCACCCGAAGGCGATCGCCGCCTTCGAGCGGGAGTGCACCAAGCGCGGCATCGACCCGGGCACGGTCGACGTCCTGGGCAAGCGGCGGCCGGTCTGGCGCGGGGTGCCGATCCTCACCTGCGACAAGATCCCGGTGGCGGCCGACCGGACCACCTCCTTCCTCGCGCTGCGCGTCGGCGAGGACGACCAGGGCGTGGTCGGCCTCACCCAGGTCGGCATCCCGGACGAGGTCGAGCCCGGCCTGAACGTCCGCTTCATGGGCATCAACGAGCAGGCGCTCTCCTCCTACCTGGTCAGCGCCTACTTCTCGGCGGCGGTGCTGGTGCCGGACGCGCTCGGCGTCCTGGAGAACGTCGAGGTCAGCCACCCCTTCAACTGACCAGGGCGTCGCGGGCGGGTGCGCGCAGCAGTTGCAGCGAGCGCCCGCCCAGTACCACCGCGCCCCGCGGCCGGGCCTCGCCGGTGCCCGCGGCGGCCGTGTCCAGCACCGTCTCGTAGGCGGCCTCCGGCTCCGCCCAGGGTTCGCCGGGCAAGGTGAACGCCACCGGTTCGGGGCCGGAGTTGAGCAGCAGCAGGAAGCTGTCGTCGGCCAGCGGGAGCCCGGTGTCGTCCCGTTCGGGCAGCGCGGCGCCGGAGAGCAGCATGCCGAGGCAGGCCGTGGGGCCGAACCAGTCGGCCTCGGTCATCTCCTTGCCCAGCGGGGTGAACCAGGCGAGGTCCGGCTGTCCCCCGGGAGTGGCGGCCCGGCCGGAGAAGAACGCCCGCCGGCGCAGCACCGGGTGGGCCCGGCGCAGCCGGACCAGCCGTCCGGTCAGTGCGCACAGCTCCTGCCAGCCGGGCTGCTCCAGCAGCGACCAGTCCAGCCAGCTGACCTCGCCGTCCTGGCAGTAGGCGTTGTTGTTGCCGCCCTGGGTGCGGCCCAGCTCGTCCCCGGCGGTGATCATCGGGACGCCCGCGGAGAGCAGCAACGTGGCGGTCAGGTTGCGCAGTTGGCGCAGCCGCAGGGCGTTCACCTCCGGGTCGGTGGTCTCGCCCTCGGTGCCGTGGTTCCAGGAGCGGTTGTCGTCCGTGCCGTCCCGGTTGGCCTCGCCGTTGGCCTCATTGTGCTTGCGGTCGTAGGAGACCAGGTCGCGCAGGGTGAAACCGTCGTGCGCCGTCACGTAGTTGACGGAGGCGTACGGGCGGCGGCCGGCGCGCTGGTAGAGGTCGGAGGAGCCGGCCAGCCGGTAGCCGAGCTCGCGCACGTCCGGGCGGGCGCCGCGCCAGAAGTCCCGGACGGTGTCGCGGTAGCGGTCGTTCCACTCGGCCCACAGCGGGGGGAATCCGCCGACCTGGTAGCCGCCCGGGCCGACGTCCCACGGCTCGGCGATCAGCTTCACCCGGCTCAGCAGGGGGTCCTGGGCGATCGCGGCGAGGAAGGGGTGCTCCATGTCGACGCCGTCGCTCGCCCGGGCCAGGGCGGCCGCGAGGTCGAAGCGGAAGCCGTCCACGCCCATCTCGGAGACCCAGTAGCGCAGCGAGTCGGTGATCAGCCGGATCACCTGCGGGCGGCGGGTGTCCAGGGTGTTGCCGCAGCCGGTGTAGTCGGCGTAGCCGCGCGGGCGGTGCGGGGCCAGCCGGTAGTAGCCGGCGTTGTCGATGCCGCGCAGGGAGAGGGCGGGCCCCAGCTCGGCGCCCTCGGCGGTGTGGTTGAACACCACGTCCAGGATCACCTCGATCCCGGCGGCGTGCAGGGCGCGGACCATCCGCTTGAACTCGCCGACCTGGCCGCCGCGTGAGCCCGAGGCGGAGTAGCCGGCGTGCGGGGCGAAGTAGCCGACGGTGTTGTAGCCCCAGTAGTTGACCAGGCCGCGGGACTGGAGGTGGTCCTCGCTGGCGTACTGGTGCACCGGCAGCAGCTCGACGGCCGTCACCCCGAGGCGGGTGAGGTGGGCGAGGGCGGCCGGGTGGGCCAGGCCGGCGTAGGTGCCGCGCAGGTGCGGGGGGATGTCGGGGTGGCGCATGGTGAAGCCGCGGACGTGCAGCTCGTAGAGGACGGTCTCGGCCCAGGGGGTCTTCGGGCGGTGGTCGTCGTACCAGTCGTCGTCGTCGTGGACGACCACGGATCTGGGCACGTACGGGGCGGAGTCGCGGTTGTCCCGGACGGTGTCGGCGACGTCGGCCTCCGGCCAGTTGCGGACGGCGGAGCACGCGGCGTCGTGGGAGGTGTAGCAGCCGTCGACGGCGCGGGCGTACGGGTCGAGCAGCAGCTTCGCGGGGTTCCAGCGGGCACCCGTCCACGGGTCCCAGCGGCCGTGCACCCGGAAGCCGTAGCGGGTGCCGGGGCGGACGCCGGGGAGGAAGGCGTGCCAGACCTGGAGGTCCTGCTCGGTGAGGCGGTGGCGGTGCTCCCGGCCGTCCTCGTCGAACAGGCACAGGTCGACGGCCTCGGCACCGGCCGCCCAGAGGGCGAAGTTGGTGCCGGGGCCGCCCGGCCGGTCCGTCCGGAAGCGGGCGCCCAGGGGCTGCCAGCTGCCCGGCCGTACCCCGGCCTCCTCGGCTTCCAGGTCCTGGCCTGAGGTCATGGTCGTGCCCTCCCTGAACGGGGGGTCCCGGGCCCCGTTCACCTTCTCTTTCCCGTTTACGCCCCTCTCCGCACCCACCCCTTCCACCGTCCCCTCCCGCAGCGTGTCCCGCTCGCCCCGGTCGGTGGGTGGGGGTGGTCGGTGGGGATGGGGTGGTGCGGGTGGTGGGCGCGTGTCCCGGGGTGGTTCGGGGTCGTTGTTCCCGGAGTCCGGTGTTCCAGGCGTCGGACCCGAGCAGTGGGAGGCCCCGGGATGCGGCGCCGAGGTGGGGTGTGGGCGCGCCGGGTGGCGGCGGCGGTGTGCTGTCTGGCCGTGGTCAGCGGCTGCGGCGGGTCGGCCGGGGCGCCGGCGGGGGACGCGGTGGGGGCCGGGGCGCCCACGCCTCCTCCGCCGCCGTCGCGGGCGGTGCTGGCGGCGGTGCCCGCGGACGGGGCGCAGGACGTGCCGCCGGAGGGGCCGGTGCGGGTGGGCGTGACGCAGGGGCGGCTGGTGTCGGTGCGGCTGGCCGACGCGAAGGGGGTCGAGCTGCCGGGGGCGATCGGCGCGGACGGTGCCAGCTGGGCGCCGGAGGGGGCGCTGCCGCTGGGGACGGCCTTCACCCTGGACGCGGTCGCGGAGGACGACCAGGGCCAGCGGGCGGCCCAGCACTCGGAGTTCTCCACGGCGGCCCGGGCGCACACCTTCGTGGCGTTCTTCACGCCGGAGGACGGGTCCACGGTCGGGGTCGGGATGCCGGTCTCGCTGCGGTTCAGCAGGCCGATCGCCGACCGGGCGGCGGTGGAGCGGGCCGTGCAGGTCACCGCGGACCCGCCGGTGCCGGTGGCGGCGCACTGGTTCGGCAACCAGCGCCTGGACGTCCGCCCGCAGCAGTACTGGGCGGCCGGCACCAAGGTGACGGTGGCGCTGCGGCTCAAGGACGTGCAGGGGGCGCCGGGGGCGTTCGGCAGCCAGAACCGGGACCTGCGCTTCACGGTGGGCCGGGCCCAGGT
Source organism: Kitasatospora sp. NPDC001309 (assembly GCF_042896295.1). Classification (NCBI taxonomy): domain Bacteria; kingdom Bacillati; phylum Actinomycetota; class Actinomycetes; order Kitasatosporales; family Streptomycetaceae; genus Kitasatospora; species Kitasatospora sp. NPDC001309. Next base: position 227,531 of record NZ_JBIAXC010000002.1, read on the forward strand.
GTCCACGGTGGACCTGGACGCGCACACCCTGACGGTCCGGTCCGGGCCGGGCGGCAAGGTGGTGCGGGTGCTCAAGGTCTCCGGGGGCAGCCCCGAGCACTCCACCTACCGGGGGGTGATGGTGGTGTCGGAGAAGTACAAGCTGACCCGGATGAACTCGCAGACCGTCGGGATGGGCGACGAGTACGACATCAAGGACGTCCCGCACGCGATGCGGCTGACCACCTCCGGTACCTTCCTGCACGGCAACTACTGGGCGGACCAAGGGGTGTTCGGCACCGCGAACACCAGCCACGGCTGCATCGGGCTGGCGGACGCCAAGGGGGGCGCCGGCAAGGACACCCCGGCGGGGTGGCTGTTCGAGCACACCGTCCCGGGCGACGTGATCGAGGTGCGGGCCTCGGCCGGGGACTTCGTGCCGCCGTCGAACGGGCTGAACGGTTGGAACGTGCCGTGGGACCAGTGGGTGGCGGGCAGCGCGCTGCGGTAGCCACCTCCCCCCAGCCACCTCCCCGGGATCCGCTCGGACCGCACGGTTATCCTGCTCCGACGCGTCGGGCCCGATGCGAAAGATCGGGACCCGGTGCAACTCTTCCGGGCGCCCATCGCGTCAAGTGAGTGAATACCTGGAGGGGAGATTCCGTGAAGACGGGGAACACGGCCGGCGCTGCGATACGCACCGGTGGGCGCTACCGGCGCAGGGGCGCGATGGCACTGGTCATGGGGAGCGTGCTGCTGCTCACCGCGGCGTGCAACGACGACAAGGGCGCCACCTCGGGTGACGCGACGGCGGCGGCCCCGGCGGACGCCGGCGGGACGGCCGCCCCCGGAGGCGGCGGTGCGGCCACGCCGAAGACCTCGGCGGCGGTGCTCTCGGTGTCGGCGAAGGACGGTGCCGAGGACGTCGCGCCGAACGCGCTCCAGGTCTCGGTCTCCAACGGCAAGTTGACCGCGGTCGAGGTGACCGACAAGAACGGCAAGCCGGTCGAGGGCGCGATCGCCCCGGACGGCGCCGGCTGGAAGCCCGCGGCGGCGCTCGCCGTCGGCATGGCGTACAAGGTGAACGCGCAGGCGAAGGACGACGCCGGGCTGGTGGCCGCGTCGACGACCTCGTTCACCACGCTGACGCCGGAGAAGAAGGCCTCCGTCAACGACAACATCGCCGACGGCGGCACCTACGGCGTCGGCATGATCGTCTCGGTGAGCTTCAACAAGGACGTCAAGAACAAGGACGCCGTCCTGAACGGCATCACCTTCGAGGCCAGCGACGGCACCAAGGTCAAGGGCCACTGGTTCGACAGTCGCCGGGTGGACTTCCGCCCGGAGGACTACTGGAAGCCGGGCACCAAGGTGACCATCAAGTACCGGTTGAAGAGCGTCGAGATCGCGCCGGGCGTCTACGGCGACGTGGACAAGGACGAGCCGTTCAACATCGGCCGCTCGATGGTCTCCACCGCCGACGCCAAGTCCCACAAGATGACGGTCGAGCGGGACGGCAAGAGCACCACCCTGCCGGTCACCATGGGCGCGGACGCGACGCCGTCCTGGAGCGGGACGATGGTGGTGATGGCCAAGGAGGGCATCACCCACATGGACTCGCGCACCGTCGGCCTGGGCGGCGAGTACGACATCAAGGACGTGCCGCACGCGATCCGGCTGACCACCTCCGGCACCTTCGTGCACGGCAACTACTGGTACAAGGGCATGCCGTTCGGCAACCTCAACGGCAGCCACGGCTGCATCTCGATGCAGGACGTGCAGGGCGGCAGCGACTCCTCGGTGGCCGGCAAGTTCTACAACGACTCGATGGTCGGCGACGTCGTGAAGGTCGTGAACAGCAAGGAGAAGACCGTCTCGCCCTCCAACGGGCTGGGCGGCTGGAACATCGCCTGGGCCAACTGGTAGGCCCGGTCGGATTTCTGTACGAGCGGCCCGGACTCACCCGTTGGGGTGGTCGGGCCGCTCGGTTTTCGGGGCAGAAAGCCCCTCGAACGGCGCAACCTTTCCGGTGGCCCGGCACATCTATGGGGCGGGTCCGTCGTGACCGCGGGGAGCAAGGGAGGGAATCGGCGATGAGGTCGATACGCAGAGTGGTGGCCGTCGGTTTGGTCGGCGGGGCGATGACGTTGACCGCGGCCTGTGGCGGCGGCAACGGGGGCGGCAGCGGGAGCGGCGCCGCCAAGGCCGATCTGGGGGCCGGTGCCGGGGCCTCGGCGTCCGCCTCGGCGCCCGGCAGTTCGGCGCCGAAGGTGTCCACGGCCGCGGTGAGCATCGAGCCGAAGAACGGCGCGGTGGACGTGGCGCCGGGCACGCTCAAGATCGGTGCGACGGGCGGCAAGCTGACCACCGTCAAGGTGAGCGACAAGGCCGGTAAGGAGGTCCCCGGCACGATCGCCGCGGACGGCGCCAGCTGGACCCCGTCCGCCGGGCTCTCGGTGGGCACCGCCTACCAGGTCAGCGCGATGGCGGCGGACGCCAACGGCGCGGTCGCCGAGGCGGACAGCAGCTTCACCACGCTGACCCCGGCGGCGCTCGCCAAGGCCTCCGACAACGTGGACGACAACGCGATGTACGGCGTCGGCATGATCGTCTCGGTGGACTTCAGCAAGGACGTCAAGAACAAGGACGCCGTCCTGAACGGCATCACCTTCGAGGCCAGCGACGGCACCAAGGTCAAGGGCCACTGGTTCGACGACCGCCGGGTGGACTTCCGTCCGGAGGAGTACTGGAAGCCGGGCACCAAGGTGACGGTGCACTACCGCCTCAAGAGCGTGGAGATCGCCCCCGGGGTGTACGGCAGCGACCGGGACGAGCCCTTCACGATCGGGCGATCCCAGGTCTCGACGGTTGACGCCGCCGCCCACACGATGACGGTGGTCCGGGACGGCCAGTCGAACTCCATCGACATCACCTCCGGCTCGGACGAACACCCCACCTGGAACGGCACGATGGTGGTCATGTCCAAGGAGGGCACGGTGCGGATGCAGTCCAGCACCCTGCCCGGGATGACCGGCGCGTCCTACGACCTCCAGGTGCCGCACTCGATGCGGCTGACCACCAGCGGGACGTACGTGCACGGCAACTACTGGAGCGGCTCCGCCTTCGGCGAGGACAACGTCAGCCACGGCTGCGTGGGCCTGCGCGACGTCAAGGGCGGCGGGGACTCCACCTCGATGGGCAAGTTCTACGCGGACACGCTGGTCGGGGACGTCGTCACCGTGAAGAACTCCATCAAGAAGGAGACGCTCGACCCGGCGAACGGGCTGAGCGGCTGGAACCTGCCGTGGAGCAAGTGGTAACCAGCAGGTCGCTGCGGTGAGACGTCAACCCGGGCTTGACTTCGGTCGGCCCGGGTCGACGCTTTTCCGGGGCCGGGTTGCTGGAGGCATATGCCGACTCGGGCGAGATCGTTTGCTCATTGTCCGTACGCGGCCGCTTGCGTTCCGCAATGATGGACGGCATGGCGGGTTGGGGCGAAGCAGATCAGTCATCGGTTCCCGTGGCCGGCAGGGTCGCGGAGGCGTCGTGGATCGACGTCCAGGGTGCGCTCTCGGCGTTGGAGCGGCTCAGCTCCGAGGAGCTGCAGGAGATGTACTCCGGCAGACTGTGCGACCAGTCCGCGCCCAACGAGGTGCGGCTGCCGTCCCGGCCGGAGTCGGGCCCGGTGGCCCGTCGGCTGGTCCTGAACGTCCTGGAGTCCTGGGAGCTCCACCAGCACCTGGAGGCCGGTGAGTTGCTCACCAGCGAGCTGGTGGCCAACGCGGTGCGGCACGCCGCCGGGCGCACCATCGGGCTGCACGTCAGCCGCAAGCCCGGGTGGCTGCGGATCGAGGTCCGCGATTCGTCGAGGGCGTTGCCCTGCATGATCCTCGCCGAGCCCCGGCCGGTGAACGAGCGCGGGCGCGGCCTGAAGATCGTCGACGACCTGGCGGACCGGTGGGGTGCGGACCTGCTGCCGCGGGGCAAGGGCGTCTGGTTCGAGTTGAAGGTCCGCGAGCGGGGCTGAGGGGCGGGCTTCCGGGTCCTGGTTTCCGGGCCCGGGCGTCAGGGTCCGGATACGCGCAGGGCCCCCGGATTCGCCGTGGTCGGCGGTGGGGGCCCGTGCAGGTCATCGCGCGGCCAAGGGGGTGCGTGTCGCGCGATGGGTGTCGGCAGTGCCAGGTCGGGCCCGCCGAAGTTCTCGATGTCTTGACTATCGCACGGATCTCAGCATGTGGGCAAACCGGGCGTCTTGGATTGCAAGGTTTGTAACCTACTTCACCTTGGGATTTTGCATAGGTTCACGCTCCGGCCTGTGAATATTCACGATCGCGCTGATGTGATCACCGCTCGGCGGGCACGTGCGGCATGTGCGCGGACGGCGGCCGGGGAGAGGTGCCGGTGCGACGGCGGCGGGGCCGTGGGGGTGCCGCGGCAGGTGCGGCAGAGGCCGCCGAGGAGGGCGTGCGGGCGGCACGGGGTGCGGCAGTCGGTGCACTCGGCGATGCGGGCGGCCTGCTGTTGGGGGAGCGGGCGTTCCGGGGGCAGCTTGTCGAGCAGGCGGCGGCGGGTGAAGGCCACCGGGCTGTGGATGCCGTCCGGCGGGAGGCCTGCGGTGAGGGCGGCCGTGAAGAGGGCCGGGGTGGCGCCCCGGGCGAACCACTCGGCGGCGAGCGGTTCGAGGGCCGCGCAGTCGGCGGCGGAGAGCGGGAGGCGGGCGTCCGTGAGGCCGAGGCCGGCGAGGGCGGCGTAAGCGGGGGAGACGACGGCGCGTCGCTCTTCCGGGGGATCGGGCGCCGAATCCGTTGACGCCTCCGGGGCCTGGAGTTCCTCCCCGGTGGCGATGAAGTGGTTCCACCAGGCGTCGGAGCGGGGCGTCCGGGAGAAGTAGGTGCGGAACACCCACTGCGGACGGTCGGCGTTCACGCGCTCGCGGACGCGACGCAGGTGACCTGCGGTGGAGAGGTTGTTGAGGGCCGTGCGGACGGCCATCTGCCCGAAGAGGGGGTTGATGGCGGCGAGGGTCTTGACGTCCATCGCGGCACCGTCGGGGAGGTGGTCGACGAACGAGGCGAGGTACGCCTCGCGGGCCGGGAGGTGGCCGAAGTCGTCGGCGCCCCGGGGGAGTTCCCCCGGGGCGGACTGCTTGCCGTATCCGGGGGAGGCCATGGCGGTAGAGTCGTGGGTAGCCACAGGATCGAGTTCCGATCGATCGGGGTGGTCAGACCCCCGTTCGGTGTTGGTAGCACCGGTCGGGGGTTGTTCTCGTTATGGGCACGCTACACGGCGCGACGGGTGGTGGTGAAGTCGTGACGATAAGTCATATGTGCTGCGTGCAGGGGTGGTTGGAAGGTGGTTACCCACCCATTCGACTAAAGGGTCACTCGGCGTCGGCGGCTTGAGCTTCGGTGGCGAAGGTGACGAATGCGGACCACGCCTCGGGGGAGAAGGTGAGGGTCGGGCCGGCCTTGTCCTTGGAGTCCCGGACGTGGATGGCGGAGAGGGAGGGAGCCACCTCGACGCAGTTGCCGGCGTCGTGGTCGCTGTAGCTGGAACGGAACCACGGCATGGTGGCGTTCATAGTTGCTCCAGTGCCTTTCGGAGGAACTGTGCTGATTCTTGCGGGTTCAGGGCCTGCGAGCGGATCATCGCGTGGCGTCGGCTGAGCTGGCCCACGAGTCGCGGTTCGGAGTGGAGAGCGTTCGTTCCATGCGTCTCAACATACGCATACTGCTCGTTGTTGATCGTTTCCAAGATGATGAGCGATCCCGAGAGGCCTGAAGGGGGAATCTGCTCGGTGGGCACGATCTGAATCTGGGTGTTGCGTGAGTTCTCGAACTCAAGCAGCCGGTGGAGCTGCTCCTTCATGACCTTCCTGCCGCCGACGGAAGTGTGGAGGGCCGCTTCGTAGATGGTGAAGCTGAACATCACCTCGGGCTCCAAGAGCCTCACTTGCCGCTTGAGGCGGATCGCTAGGCGTTCTTCAATGGTGGCGTCGTCCACGGGCGGCATGTGGCGGCTGAGAACCGTCCTGGCGTAGTCCTCGGTCTGCAGCAAGCCCGGGATGTAAAGGGCCTCATAGAAGTAGCAGGCGACTGCCTCCTTCTCGACCTCGAAGAAGACATCGCTGCGCGCAGGCCTGGTCTCCGGGATGAGGTACGGGTGAGCCCCCAGCAGCATTCCCTTCGCGTTGCACAACTCATCCGCCGCCTGGAGCAGCTTGAGTGACGGCCGCCGCCTCCCCGCCTCCATCGACCGCACGCTCTCGTAGTCGTAGCTCGCGGCCTTGCACAACTGCTCGCGGGTGACCCCTGCTTGCTCCCGCCATCGCTTGATCTGATCGCCGCAGTACTTCCAGGCCATCGGGTTCTGCTTCGGCGTGGTCATCCCGAACCCCCTCATCGCCCCTGGTCATCCAGCGGTCGACTCTCACGCTGTACCGACGGTGTGACTACTGAGGGTATGCCCGGCTCCCGACTCTTGAGGGGTGAAATGGCCGAACTCAGCCCTTGCGAGTGACGCCCGGCAATCCATCCCCCCAAGGATTCTGATGATCACTCAGCCCGCCGACGCCGTCGAGTGGACGCTCCCCCGCCACCCCCGCAGTGCGAGCCGTGCCCGGATCCGGCTCCTTCGGCAGGCCTTCGAGTGGGAGATCGACGTCGAGTCCGCCGAGACCGCCCTGCTCCTCCTCAGCGAACTCGTCACCAACGCGTGCCACCACGCCCGCGGCCCGCGCGACCGCCTGATCGGTGTCCGCCTGCTCCTCCCCACCCCCACCCTCCTCCGCGTCGAGGTCTCCGACGCGAGCCCCAAGCTGCCCGTGCCCCGGCACGCCGCTCCCGAGGATGAGTCCGGCCGGGGCCTCGAACTCGTCGCCGCCCTCGCCACCTCCTGGGGTGCCGAGCTGCGCGGCGAGCGCTACATCGGCAAAACCGTCTGGTTCGAACTCGCCCTTCCCTCGCCCGCCGGCCCTGCCTCGGGCGATCTCGTCGCATCGCGGTGAGCGGGCCGACGCCTGTGGGAAATGGTGCTGCGCTCAACGACGTTCTCCGGCGGCTCGGGCCGGATGAGGACTTCGCGGCGGACGTGGCGTCCGCCCGCGCCCTGCACAGGAAGTCGGAGGGGCCGACTTCCTGTGCAGGCCCCAACAGTGTTGGCGCCCATGCGGCGCCGAAAGACATCAATTCGTGATAACCGTGAAGCACTTCCGGGGTGACGCGTAAAAAATTCCCGGTCTTTTCATCCGGGGCATATGGATTTCGTCAACGGCCGTGATCTGGCGGGATTTCGGGCCCTACCATCCAGCTTTACCGAGAAGAAGGATGGAATTGACGTGCAATCCCTGTCCCGCCTGAAACGAGCCCTGGCCTGTGGGCTCGCCGCAGTCGCCGTGTCCGGCGGCCTCGCCGTTCAGGCCCCGACGGCGTCGGCGGCGCCCCCCGTGGACACGACCTGCGGCACCCCGGCCTCCGTGGGCGGCGGCAACTGCATGACGGCGCTGATCAATTCGGCCTTCGACATGATCCGGGGCATGCGCGCCGCCGCGAACAACAACAAGCTGGACAACGCGGAGTTCACCCAGAGCACCGCGTCCAAGCTGAGCCAGAAGTTCCCGGGGTTCAACGTCCTGGTGTCCAAGACGGTGGGCACCGACCTGTACGACACCGAATGGTTCAAGGGCGAGTACAAGGCCGACATGAAGGGCGTGCTGCTCGACACCACGTACAAGCTCAACCATTTCCTGGACAAGGACAAGAAGGACCCCTCCGGCTACGACGTGTTCCGGATCTGGGTCTTCCAGGGGGACTCGACCTTCCGCAACCGCACCGACGGCGGCTTCATGAACTGGGCGTTCGTCGGCCAGGACGGTGACAGCGTCAAGAAGGAGTCGTGGACCTGCCGGTCGGGCACCGCGCGGCCCTACAAGTGCGACGGCGACGTCCGCAGCATCCACTTCCCCGGGCGCTCGGGCTACGGCACCCGGACCGGCAGCCTGACCCCCGACATCAGCCGCGACCACCACGCCTGCCTGGACGTCAGCGGCAACGGCACCGCGAACGGCACCCCCGTGCAGATGTGGGAGTGCAACGGCGGCGACGCGCAGCGCTGGACCTACAACGGGTACCGGCTCCAGGCGGCCAACGGCAAGTGCCTCGACCTGCCGGGCAACAACACCGCGAACGGGAACAAGCTCCAGGTCTGGGACTGCCTGGACAACCCCGGGCAGCGCTGGAACATGTCGGCCAGCGGCGGCTTCCGGCACCTGGTGGACCAGGAGGACCGGTCCAAGGACGTCTGCATCGACGACTTCAACTCGCAGACCGGCAACGGCAGCCCGGTGGTGGCCTGGGGCTGCGGCTCCGAGGACAAGCGGGACGCGCCCAACCAGAACTGGGCCTGGGGCGGCACCCCGCCGACCACCACCCCGACCACGCCCACCAACGGCGCCGACGTGATCCTCAAGCTCGACAACGGGCTGGGCGCCGTCCCGGTCGGCGGTTCGGCCGGCGCGTCGGTCGTCCCGGGCATCCGGGGCGGCAACGAGTCCAAGTGGAAGATCACCTCGGTGGGCGGCGGCCGCTACCGGATCACCAGCTCGTACGGGCTGGAACTCACCGAGAACAGCAACTACATGGCCGAGCTCCAGCCGTGGAGCAACGCCGACCGGCAGAAGTGGCAGCTCGTCCCGGTCGGCAACGGCAAGTACCGGATCCGGATCTCCGAGGACGACTGCCTCGCCCACGACGCCGACTTCAAGCAGCTCGGCGTGTGGACGTGCAAGTCGGGCTGGCAGCAGGAGTGGGTGCTGGAGGGCTACTCCGGCGGCGGGACCACGCCGACCAAGCCCGACCCCGGCACCGGCGGCGGTGGCACGGGCGGTGGCACCGGCGGTGGCGGTGGCGCCAGCGTTCCGACCGAGCGGCCGCTGTTCCTCAAGCTCGCCAACGGGCTGGGCGCGTCGGCGCCCACCGAGACCGCCAGCTGGGGTTCGCCGATCGTGGCCGGGGTCCTGGGGTACAAGGGCTCCAAGTGGACGATCAAGCCGCTGGGCGGGGACCGCTACCGGATCGTCAACGACCTCGGGTACAACCTCACCGAGAACCCCGACACCTACGTCGCCGAGCAGCAGGCGTGGGGTGACACCTCCAACCAGAAGTGGCAGTTCAAGAGCCTCGGCGGGGGGAAGTACCGGGTCCAGATCGACGACGACAACTGCCTCGCCCACGACGCCGACTTCAAGCAGCTCGGCGTGTGGACCTGTAAGTCGGGCTGGCAGCAGGAGTGGACCTTCCAGCTCCTCTGACCGCTCGCCGCTGCCGCACGGGAAGTTGGACCGGCCGACTTCCCGTGCGGCACCGTTTCGGCCCCGCTAGCATCGGGGGCGTGAACCCGTACTGGCGCGTCGCGCTGCCACCCCTCCGCGCCTGATCGGGCGCCCGCTCCGGTGGTTTGATCCCCGCAGCCCCGCCCAGGGGCTCAGCGGCGTGCGCCCGTTCTCGAAACCTTTCCTCTGACGGTCTTCGACGACGGAAGTTCACGACTGTGCCGAATCGTTTCTCCACGCCTACGCCTGCGCCCGCGCGCGCCCGCCTGACCCCCACCCCCCGCCGTACCCGCCCGATCGACGGGCCGGTGCCGATCCTCGTCACCGCACTGCTGTGGGGCACCACCGGGACGGCCAGTTCGCTGGCGCCGGGCGGCGCCCCGGCCACCGGCATCGGCGCGGCCGCGCTGGTGCTCGGCGGGCTGCTGCTGTTCCTCACCGACCGCACCGCCTGGTCGCTGCCCCGCCGCTGCGGGACGCGGGAACGGTGGCTGCTGGCGGCCGGGGCCGTCGCCGTGGCGGGGTACCCGCTGACCTTCTACCCGGCCGTACCCCGCGCCGGGGTCGCGGTGGCGACGGTGATCGCGCTCGGCAGCGCGCCGGTCTTCACCGGACTGCTGGCATGGCTCACCCGGCAGGGGCGGCCCGGCGGGCGCTGGGCCGGGGCCACGGCGCTGGCCGTGCTCGGCTGCGCGGTGCTCGTGCTCGGGCCCGAACTCGCCGGTGGCGGGCGGGCGGTGGACCTCCTCGGAGTGCTGCTGGCGACGCTCTCCGGACTCTCGTTCGCGGTGTACTCGCTGATCGCCGGGCGGCTGATCGGGGGCGGCCGACCGGCCGCCGGGGTGATGGGGGCGATGTTCGGCGGGGCGGCGGTGCTGGTGCTCCCGGTGCTGCTGCTCGGCGACCTCCACTGGCTGGCCTCGGCGCGCGGCGCGGGCGTCGTGCTGCACCTCGGAGTGGTCACCACCTTCCTGGCGTACCGGCTCTACGGCCACGGCCTGCGGCACACCCCGGCCCAGACCGCCACCACCCTGACCCTCGCCGAACCCGCCGTCGCCGCCGTCCTCGGCGTCGCGGCCCTGGGCGAGCGCCTCCCGGCAGCATCCTGGTGCGGCCTCACCGTCCTCGCTGCCGGCCTCGCCTTCCTCGCCCTCCCCGAACGGCGCTAGACGCACCGCTGCACGGGAAGTCGGCCCGGCCGACTTCCCGTGCAGCGGGTGAAACCGGGCCGGGCCCGCCGTCAGTCGATGCGCACGCTGGCACCGAACTCCTGCGTCGTGTGGCCCCCGGGAGGAACGACCGCGATGACCCTTCCGGTGCAGTTCGCGCCGTCGTACACGCGGGCGGGCCCGTCGGTCCTGTTCTCCAGGATCAGCGGAACGATCGGCGCGTTGTAGCAGCCGCTCGGGTTCTTGATGACCTCGCCGGGGGCGAAGACGAGCTCGCCGCGGGCGGCGAAGGCGGTGTCGGGCAGGGTGAGGGCCATGACCCCTGCGGTGGCGAGGGCGCCGAACACGGTCGCGAGACGTCGCACGATGACTCCTGGGGAGTGGGTGATCGGGGCCGGGACGCCCCAGGCCCAAACTCCCCACCCGCCGGAGCACCCGCAATCCCCGCGCGTCGCCCGAGTGACTCGCCTGCGTAGGCCGGCACCGGAAGTCGGCCCGGCCGACTTCCCCTGCGGCGGGGGTGGGTAGGGTGACGGGATCGGGTGATCCGGCGGGGGCCAAGTGGACTGCCGTGCAAGGATCCTGGCGCCCCGCCCGTTGAGGAAGGGGCTTGCTGCCATGTCGGATTCCACCAGGGCCGGTCCAATGGAGCTGCTGGCCCGGTACCGGCGGGCGATGCTCGACCTGGATGCGGACGCGCTGGCCGGGCTGTACGCCGAGGACGGGGTGCACGAGTTCCCGTTCCTGTTCCCGGGGATGCCCGCGCGCTACCGGGGGCGGGAGGAGGTCCGGGCCGGGTACCGGGCCGCGTGGGGTGCGAGCGAGGCCCGGCCGCGGGAGGTCCGGGAGGTGGCCGTCCATCCGGGGGCGGACCCCGAGGTGCTCACCGTGGAGCAGCTGGTGATCGGCACGGTCGCCTCCACCGGCGCGGAGTTCGCCCTGCCGGGGCTGCTGGTGCTGCGCGCCCGGGGCGGGCTGCTGGTGCACGTCCGGGACTACATGGACGGCCTCGGCGTCGCCCACGCGATGGGACGCCTCGGTGCGGTCGCCGCCCGGTTGGAAGCCGGGAGCTAGATGCCGAAGTGGGTGGCGATGCCGTCGAGGACGCAGTCGAGGCCGGTCTCGAAGTGCCAGGCGGGGTCGTCCTTGCGGGTGGCCCGCTGGAGGTACTGCTGGTAGGCGGGGTAGCGGCCGGTGCCCATCAGGTAGGTCATCCGGGGGGCCAGGCCGGCGCGGGTCTCGTCGCCGTCGGACCAGTTGTGGTCGCGGCGCAGGGCGGCCAGGGCGACCTCGGAGGCGACCGAGCCGTGGACGTAGCCGGCCACCGTGCGGAAGATCGCCATGGTGGTGTCGGCGTCCAGGCCGTGCTCGGCGAGGGCGGCGAAGGACCGCTCGGGGACGGCGAGCTGGTGGGGGGTGAGGGAGAACGGGGTGGCCGCCCGGACCATCCAGGGGTGGGCCAGGTTCATCGCGCGCAGGTGGACGGCGAGTGAGCGCATGGCCGCGCGCCAGCCGTCGGCGGGGGCGTCCAGGGGGAGTTGGCCGTAGACGAAGTCGGCCATCAGCTCGATGAGTTCGTCCTTGCCGGAGACGTACCGGTAGGCGGCCATCGGGGCCACGCCGAGCGCGGTGGCGAGCCGGCGCATGGTGACGGCGTCCAGGCCCTCGGCGTCGGCGATGGCGACCGCGGCCTCGGCGATCCGGTGCGGGGTCAGGGTGGTGCGCGGTGCGGCGGCCGGGCGGTCGAGCCGCTCCCAGAGGGAGAGCTGCGGCTTGTCCTGGTCGTCGTCCCCGCTGGGGGCCTGCTGAGCGGGCATGGGGGGCGGGCTCCTTCCGGTGGGAGGGGCCACCGTATCACTCGCGTGTACACCGTATCCGTCCAGTAGACGCCGTACGCATCAGTGTGTACGTTGTATCCATCACTGATACGGCGTACACATCATCTTGGAGGGGGACCCCCATGTCCACGGAGCAGAACCTCAAGGTCGCGGTCGTGCTCGGCAGCACCCGCGACGGCCGCTTCGGCCCGGTCGTCGCCGACTGGCTGCTCGGCCACCTCGACGCCCGCGGCGGCATGACCGCCGACCTGATCGACCTGGCGGCCACTCCGCTGCCCACCGTGATGCCGTCCTGGGGTGCGGAACTGCCGGAGCAGGAACGTGAGCTGCTCGCCGCGGTGTCGCCCCGGCTGGCGGCCGCCGACGCCTTCGTGTTCGTCACGCCGGAGTACAACCACAGCTTCCCCGCGCCGTTGAAGAACGCCATCGACTGGCACAACCAGCAGTGGCACGGCAAGCCGATCGGCTTCGTCTCGTACGGCGGACTCTCCGGCGGCCTCCGGGCGGTCGAGCAACTGCGCGTGGTGATGGCCGAGTTGAACTCCGTCACGATCCGCAACACGGTCAGCTTCCACGGCGCCGCCCAGGCCTTCGACGCCGACGGGAAGCCGAAGGACCCGGCCGCCGATGCCGCCGCCAAGACCCTGCTCGACCAACTGGACTGGTGGGCGCAGGCGTTGCGGGATGCCCGGCAGGCCCGGCCGTTCACCGCCTGAACCGGACGGGACAGGGGGAACCGCCATGACCACGGAACCGACCGACGACCGCCCCAAGCCGCCGCTGCTCGGCGTGCTCGGGCTGATGCTCGGCATCTTCCTCTCGGCCCTCGACGGGCAGATCATCGGCACCGCGCTGCCCACCATCGTCGGCGACCTCGGCGGACTGGAGCACCTCTCCTGGGCGGTCACCGCCTACCTGCTCACCTCCGCCGCCGCCACCCCGCTGTGGGGCCGGCTCGGCGACCTGTACGGGCGCAAGGGCGCCTACCAGTGGGCGGTGGCGGTCTTCCTGCTCGGCTCGGCACTGTCCGGACTCGCCCAGGACATGGGCGAGTTGATCGCCTTCCGGGCGCTCCAGGGGGTCGGCGCGGGCGGGCTGATGGTCGGCGCGCTCTCGGTGATCGGGGTGCTGGTGCCCGCCACCGACCGGGGCCGGGTGCAGTCGGTGATCGGGGTGCTGATGCCGATCGCCTTCGTCGGCGGGCCGCTGCTCGGCGGCTTCCTCACCGACCGGCTCAGCTGGCGCTGGGCCTTCTACGTCAACCTGCCGGTCGGCCTGTTCGCCCTGGCCGCGGTCGCCCTCGCGGTCCGGCTGCCGAAGGCCGAACGGGTCCGCGTCCCCTTCGACTGGGCCGGGGTCGCCCTGCTGACCACCGGCATCCTCGGACTCACCCTGGTCAGCAGCTGGGGCGGGACGACGTACGCCTGGACCTCGCCGCTGATCCTCGGCACCGGCGTGGTCGCGGTGGTCGCACTGGCCGCCTTCGTGCCGGTCGAACTGCGCGCCCCGGGGCCGCTGATCCCGCCCGCGCTGTTCCGCAGCCGCAACTTCTCGGTGGCCCAGGTGCTGGGCTTCCTGGCCGGTGCGGTGATGCTCGCCCTGATCGGCTACCTGCCGCAGTACCTGCAGTTCGTCCAGGGCGCGACACCGACCACCGGCGGGCTGCTCCTGCTGCCGCTGATGCTCGGCATGATGGGCACCCAGCTGGTCACCGCCCGGCTGATGGGCCGGCCCGGCGGCGAACGGCGCTACCCGGTGCTGGGCGGGGCGCTGACCCTGGCCGGGTCCGTGCTGCTGCTGTTCCTGGGGACGGACACGCCGGTGGCGGTGGCCTCCGGGCTCACGGCGGTCGCCGGGATCGGCATCGGGCTGCTGATGCAGAGCACCATGCTGACCTCGATGGGCGCGGTGCCGCGCCAGGACATGGGCGCGGCGATGGGCGTGGTGACCCTGCTGCGCAGCTTCGGCGGCTCGCTCGGCATGGCCGCCCTCGGCGCGGTCTACACGGCGCGGCTGACCGCCGGCCTGGAGGCGCGGCTGAGCCCGGCCGACGCCGCCCACCTGACCGGCGGCGGGGGGCTCACCCCGGCCACGCTGGCGGGCCTGCCCCCGGCCGTCCGGGACGCCGTCGGCACGGCGGTCACCAGCGGGCTGCACGGCGCGGTGGCCGGCGGCCTCGGCCTGGCGGCGGTGGCGACGGCGGTCGCCCTCCTGGCCCGGCCGAACCCGAACCCGGCCGCAAAGCCGACCCCGGCTGCCAACCCGGCCCCGTCGTCGAGCCCCGAGCCGAGCCCGAGCCCGGCGGTGCGGGCGGCCACGCCGTAGCCCTGCCGCCCGCCGGGGGCGGTAGGGGCCCGAGAAAGCGCGAGCGGCCCCCGGGTGGATCGGATCCGCCCGGGGGCCGCTCGTCAGCGGGCCGCGATCAGCACTCGATGACGTTCACGGCGAGGCCGCCGCGCGAGGTCTCCTTGTATTTGATCTTCATGTCCGCCCCGGTCTCCTTCATCGTCTTGATCGCCTTGTCCAGCGAGACGTGGTGGCGCCCGTCGCCGCGCAGCGCCATCCGGGCCGCGGTGACGGCCTTGACCGAGGCCATGCCGTTGCGCTCGATGCAGGGGATCTGGACCAGGCCGCCGACCGGGTCGCAGGTGAGGCCGAGGTTGTGCTCGATGCCGATCTCGGCGGCGTTCTCGACCTGCTCGGGGCTGCCGCCGAGGACCTCGGCGAGGCCGCCCGCGGCCATCGAGCAGGCGGAGCCGACCTCGCCCTGGCAGCCGACCTCGGCGCCGGAGATGGAGGCGTTCTCCTTGAAGAGCATGCCGATGGCGCCGGCCGCGAGCAGGAAGC
Source organism: Kitasatospora sp. NPDC001309 (assembly GCF_042896295.1). NCBI lineage: Bacteria > Bacillati > Actinomycetota > Actinomycetes > Kitasatosporales > Streptomycetaceae > Kitasatospora > Kitasatospora sp. NPDC001309. Next base: position 242,692 of record NZ_JBIAXC010000002.1, read on the forward strand.
GGACGATGCCGTCCTCGTCCGCGCCCGGGATGAAGTTCAGGTAGTAGTGCAGGACGGCCGGGATGATGCCCGCCGCGCCGTTGGTCGGGGCGGTGACCACCCGACGGCCGGAGGCGTTCTCCTCGTTGACCGCCATCGCGTAGAGGGTCACCCACTCCATCGCGTTGGCCGGACCGATGCCCTCGGCGCGCAGCGCCCGGGCGCCCGAGGCGGCCCGGCGGCGGACCTTCAGCCCGCCCGGCAGGATGCCCTCGCGGCTCATGCCGGCCCGCACGCACTCCTGCATCACGGACCAGATCTCCAGCAGCCCGGTGCGGATCTCCTCCTCGCTGCGCCAGGCCTTCTCGTTCTCCAGCATCAGGCCGGAGATCGACAGCCCGGTCTCCCGGCTGAGCCGGAGCAGTTCGTCACCGGTGCGGAAGGGGTACTTGAGCGCGGTGTCGTCGGGCTTGAACCGGTCCGCGCCGAGCGCGTCCTCGTCCACGACGAAGCCGCCGCCGACCGAGTAGTAGGTCTTCTCCAGCAGCGTCGAGCCGTCCGCCGCGAACGCCCACAGGGTCATCCCGTTGGCGTGGTACGGCAGCGAGCGGCGCCGGTGCAGGATCACCTGGCTGTCGGGGTCGAAGTCGATGGGGCGCTCGCCGAGCAGGTTGATCCGCTTCTCGGCGGCGATCCGCTCGACGTCCTTGTCCGCCTGGTCGACGTCGACGGTGCGGGGCGAGTTGTTCTCCAGGCCCAGCAGGACGGCCTTCAGAGTGCCGTGGCCGTGGCCGGTGGCGCCCAGCGAGCCGTACAGCTCGGAGCGTACGGCGGTCACCTGCTCCAGCAGGCCTTCGGAGCGCAGGCGGCGGGCGAACATCCGGGCGGCGCGCATCGGGCCGACGGTGTGGGAGCTCGACGGGCCGATGCCGATGGAGAAGAGGTCGAAGACACTGAGGGCCACGGGGGACGTCCTTGTCTGGTCTCGTGGAGGGACTGGGCGGTGCACGGAACGGGGCACCGCGCGCACTTCCAGTGTGCGCGGTGCCCCGGAGTGACAGGTGTCCGGCCGGAGTGAGGCCGGTCACCCGCGGCCGAACTAGAGGTTCGGGTAGAGCGGGTACTTCTCGGCCAGGGCGGTGACCCGGGCCTTGAGCGCGGCGGCGACGGTCTCGTCGAAGGCGGGCTTGAGCGCCTCGGCGATGACGTCGGCGACCTCGCGGAAGTCCTCGGCCCGGAAGCCGCGGGTGGCCAGGGCCGGGGTGCCGATCCGCAGGCCCGAGGTGACCATCGGCGGGCGCGGGTCGTTCGGGACGGCGTTGCGGTTCACCGTGATGCCGACCTCGTGCAGCCGGTCCTCGGCCTGCTGGCCGTCGAGCTGGCTGTTGCGCAGGTCGACCAGGACCAGGTGGACGTCGGTGCCGCCGGACAGCACCGAGGCGCCGGCCTCGGCGACGTCGGCCTGGAGCAGGCGCTCGGCGAGGATCTTGGCGCCCTCCAGGGTGCGCTCCTGGCGCTCCTTGAAGTCCTCCGAGGCGGCGACCTTGAAGGCGACGGCCTTGCCCGCGATCACGTGCTCCAGCGGACCGCCCTGCTGGCCCGGGAAGACCGCCGAGTTGATCTTCTTGGCCCACTCGGCCTTGGACAGGATGACGCCGCCGCGCGGGCCGCCCAGGGTCTTGTGGGTCGTGGTGGTGACCACGTCCGCGTACGGCACCGGGTTCGGGTGCAGGCCCGCGGCCACCAGGCCGGCGAAGTGCGCCATGTCCACCATGAGCAGCGCGCCGACCTCGTCGGCGACCCGGCGGAACGCGGCGAAGTCCAGCTGGCGCGGGTAGGCGGACCAGCCGGCGATGATCAGCTTCGGCTGGTGCTCCTTGGCCAGGCGCTCGACCTCGGCCATGTCGACCTGGCCGGTCTTCTCGTCGACGTGGTAGGCGGCCACGTTGTAGAGCTTGCCGGAGAAGTTGATCTTCATGCCGTGGGTCAGGTGACCGCCGTGGGCCAGGCTCAGGCCCAGGATGGTGTCGCCCGGCTGGATCAGCGCGAACATCGCGGCGGCGTTGGCCTGCGCGCCCGAGTGCGGCTGGACGTTGGCGTGCTCGGCGCCGAACAGGGCCTTCACCCGGTCGATCGCGATCTGCTCGACCACGTCGACGTGCTCGCAACCGCCGTAGTACCGGCGGCCGGGGTAACCCTCGGCGTACTTGTTGGTGAGCACCGAACCCTGGGCCTCCATGACCGCCACCGGGGCGAAGTTCTCGGAGGCGATCATCTCCAGCGTGGTCTGCTGGCGGTGCAGCTCGGCGTCGACCGCGGCGGCGATCTCCGGGTCGAGGGCGTGCAGGGACTGGTTGAGAACCGTCATGGTGTGGTCTTCCCGGGGAGGAGAGCGGAGGGACGGTGGGAGAGCGGGACGGACCGCCGTGCTGCGGCCCGTCCCGGCGGGGCTCAGCCCTCGGCGTGGGTGAGCGCGTCGTACTCGGCGGCGCTGAGCAGCGTGTCGGTGGCCTCCACGCGGACCTTGAACAGCCAGCCGCCCTCGAACGGGGCGCTGTTGACCAGGCTGTTGTCGTCCAGGACGTCCTGGTTGACCTCGGTGACCTCGCCGGTCACCGGGGAGTACAGGTCGCTGACCGACTTGGTCGACTCCAGCTCGCCACAGGTCTCGCCGGCGGTCACCGTGTCGCCGACCTCGGGGAGCTGCACGTAGACGATGTCACCGAGCGCGTCGGCGGCGTGCTTGGTGATGCCGACCGTCGAGACACCGTCCTCGGCGGCGGTCAGCCACTCGTGCTCCTTGGTGTACTGCAGGTGCTGGGGGTTGCTCATGGCGTCATTCTCCAGGATGGGAAGCGGGTACGACGCAGCGGGCCGCCGCACGGACGGCTCCGACGTGCGCCGATGGGAAAACGAGGGGCGGCGACGGCCTCAGCGGGCGCGCTTGTAGAACGGCAGCGCCACGACCTGGACCGGCTCGTGCTTGCCGCGGACGTCCACCGCGACGGTGGAGCCGGGGGCGGCGTGGGCCGCGTCCACGTAGGCCATCGCGATCGGCTTGCCCAGCGTGGGGGACGGCGCACCCGAGGTGATCCGGCCGATCGGGGCGCCCTCGGTGGAGACCACCGTGTACTCCGCGCGCGGGACCCGCTTGCCCTCGGACACCAGGCCGACCAGCACCTTCGGGGGGTTGGTCTCGGCCGCGGCGGCGGCCTGCTCCAGCGCCCTGCGGCCGACGAACGCGCCCTCGTTGGTGGTCTTGTCGAAGCGCACGACCCGGCCCAGGCCGGCGTCGAACGGGGTCAGGTCGGTGGACAGCTCGTGCCCGTACAGCGGCATGCCCGCCTCCAGGCGCAGCGTGTCGCGGCAGGACAGGCCGCACGGGACCAGGCCGCGGCCCTCGCCGGCGGCGGTCAGCGCCCGCCAGACCGGCTCGGCGTCGGCCGGGGCGCAGAAGATCTCGAAGCCGTCCTCGCCGGTGTAGCCGGTGCGGGCCAGCAGCACCTCCCGGCCGGCCACGGTGGCCGGGAGGATCGCGTAGTACTTGAGGCCGGGCAGGTCGGCGTCGGTGGTCTCGGCCAGGATCGCGGTGGCCTCCGGGCCCTGGACGGCGATCAGCGCGTAGGTGTCGCGGTCGTCGGTGACGACGGCGTCGAAGCCCTTGGCCCGGGCGATCAGCTCGTCCAGCACCAGCTGGGCGTTGGAGGCGTTGGCGACGACCAGGAAGGCGTCCTCGCGCAGCCGGTAGACGATCAGGTCGTCCAGGATGCCGCCGTCCTCGGCGCAGATCATGGTGTAGCGGGCGCGCAGCTCGCCGAGCGCGGAGACGAAGCCGACCAGCGCGTGGTCCAGCATCTCGCCGGCCTGCGGGCCGGTGACGGTGATCTCGCCCATGTGCGAGAGGTCGAACAGACCGGCCTTGGTGCGGACCGCGAGGTGCTCCTCGCGCTCACTGCCGTAACGCAGCGGCATGTCCCAGCCGGCGAAGTCGGTCATGGTCGCGCCGAGGGCGCGGTGCAGCGCGTCGAGCGCGGTCAGGCGGAGGGACGACATGGCCAGGAACTCCTCGGTCGGGGCACTCAGGGGTGCGCGCGCCGGACCGGACCCGCTCGGGGACCGACCCCGCGCGCGGGCATGCGGCGGCGTGGGTCTCCCCATCTGTCGTCGAACCTGAGAGCTTCACCGCCCACCTGCCCGCAGCCGGCACCAGCGTCGGCTGGTTCCAGCATCGGGGACAGGACGGCGGCTTGCACCGTGGGTGGGCGCGCGACCGGGTCGTGCGCCGCTTTCCAGATGTGCCTAACCCGCGCGGTAGGGGGGCCTGAGAGATTCCGGGGAGGACTTGCTCCTTCGGCGCCGGCTGTGCCCCCCGAGGGGCATTCCGGGCTCTCCCGCGCGGGTTCGAGCGGCCGGTGTGGAGTTGTGGGGGCCCGCGGCGCATGCCGTCGGACGCGCACATCATGGCACGTCCTCGCGGAGGAGGGGAGAGGGGACCCGGTCACACCGCGGTCGGGCGGACCCGGGCCCTAAAATCATCGCGTCGGTGCAGCAGTGGGCGGCCGACCCGGCCCTGGGCCGGATCGGCGGCGCATGGAGTACCCGGTGGAGCAGCAGCAGGGGTGGGGCGGGCCGCAGGCGGCGCCGTCGGGCGGCGCGTGGCCCGCGAACGAGCTGGAGCAGGTGCTGACGGCCGCGCTGGGCGACCCGGGGGCGACCCCGCGGGTGATCGAGGTGCTGGCCCGCAGCCAGGTGTGGATCCCGCTGCCGGCCGGGGGCGACCCGGCCGGGCAGTCGCTGGACCTGCCGACCGTCGAGCTGGCCGGGGCCCCGTTCGTACCGGTGTTCTCCTCGCAGGAGGTGTTCCTGCAGCAGGCGCCGGGGATGGCCTTCGCCGTCGCGCCGGCCTGGGAGTTCGCCCGCGGGCTGCCGCTGGGCGTGGGCATCGCGGTCAACCCGGAGGCGGCGGTGGGCATCCCGGTGCCCCCGCAGGGCGTGGCGGAGCTGCGCCGCGGCCCCCGGGAGGACCGCTGGGAGCAGCAGCCGGAGGGGCCGACCGGCGGCCGGGTGGCCCTGCGCGAGCCGGTGCCGGGCGAGGACCCGGAGCACTTCCTGGCCGCCTGCCGGGCCGAACTGTCGGCCCTGCCGGGGGTGTTGACCGCGCGCCGGGCGCTGGCCAGCATCGAGGGCGAGCCGACCGTGATGTTCGTGGGCGTGCAGCTCGATCCGGCGGCCCCGGCCGACCCGGGGGCGGTGAACGAGGCGCTCGGCCGAGCCCTGGGAACCGCACCGCTGCCGGGTGGCGTCCACCTCGTGCTGCTCGACCTCGCCGACGACCCGGTGGTCGAGTGGCTGTCGACCCGGGTCATGCCCTTCTACTCGCGGGTGTGAGCGGGGATCCTTCACAGGCACGTCGCCGTGGCGGCGGCCGGTGCCGCGCCATAGGGTGCGTGCAGGCGGCTGACGGGCCGGCGGGTTCAGGAAAGAGGCGCGGCGAGGTGGGCGCATGAGTGCGGGAACGGGAGCGGGCGGGGCGCCGGGGCCCTGGGGCCAGGCACCGGCCGGGCGCCCGGGCGCGGACCCGGGCGGGTTGGAGCAGGCTCTGCGCGAGGTCGCGCCGGAGCGCTTCGACGCGTACGAGCGGCTGCTGCACGCGCTGGCCGACGGCCAGGTCTGGATGCTGCTCTGGCACGGCACGCCGGGCAGCCCGGACGCGCAGTACGGGAACATGGAGATCAGCGGCCACGGCTACGCGCCGGCCGTCACCTCGCCCGAGCAGCTGACGGCCTCCGGCTGGGCGCGGGCCCACGAGGTCATCTCGGGGCGGGAGATCGCCGCCTCGCTGTACCGCACCCGCTGGGGCCTGTGGCTGAACCCGCACGCGCCGGGCGGCGGGGTCGGCGTGCCCTGGGCGGACCTGCGGCGGGTCGCCGCGGGCCTGGACCGGCTGCCGGCCGGTCCGTTGAAGCTGAGCGAGCCGCAGGTCGACGCGCAGCAGTTCTTCGCGCTGCTGGAGCGGCAGGCCGGTGAGGTGCGCGCGGTGCGGGCGCTGCGCCGGGCCTGGGTGCAGCCGGCGGTGGGGGAGCCGTACCTGGCGATCGGCCTGGACCTGTACGAGAGTTCGCCGCCGGCCGTGGAGGCGGTGCGGGCGCTGATGCAGCGCGCGATCGCGGTGGCCCCGGAGGGGCTCGCGGTGTCCACGGTGGCGATGGCGGACGAGTTCGACCCGGTGGCGCTGTGGATGCGCGCCAACGCGCGGCCGTTCTTCGACCGGGAGGCCGGGCGTCCGCAGACCGGCCCGTACCCGCCGGTGCCGCAGCCGTACCCGGGCCAGTCGATGCCCGGCCGGCCGGTACCCGGGCAGTCGATGCCGGGCTACGCGTACGGCACCCAGCCGCCCGCGCCGGGCTGGGGGCAGCCGGCCCAGCCGCAGTGGCCCGGCTACCCCGGGCGCTGATCACCAAACCCGGTAACCACAATCTGTCACCCGAAGCCGACTTGATTCACCATCAGGTCGGCTTCGGTGCTTTCCGGACGAATTTCCCCACTCTCCGCAGAGGCAGCTTGACATGGCAGTTACACCCATGTGAAGAGGTATATGCCGAAGATCGGAGGCGTGCATGCAGGCAGATCACAGTTGGGCATCTGTCGGTTGTCAGGGCTGGCGCAAGCCAGTTCGGATGACAGAGAGTTCTGCGCAACGCATCGCGCGTACTGGAAACCCCACGAAGGTGAACGCGCACGCCGACCGCTCGATCCACGCGACGCCCATCCCGCGTGGAGGCATTGCCCGTGCACGACGCACTGCCGCGACCACCTGCTCCTAGCACCTCCGCACGTCCGCAGCCGTACCGCCGAAGCCGGCGCCCGGCACCCGTGGGCCGGCCACCGTCGGCGAGGGGACCAACTGACCATGACCGCACCCATCACTACCGCCGGGAACGAACCCGAGGCGCCCGCCTCCCCGAGCCCGGCCAAGACGATCGAGGGCCGCTCCCTCGGTCGGATCGCCTGGACCCGCTTCAAGCGGGACAAGGCCGCCGTCGCCGGCGGCGTCGTGGTGATCCTGCTGATCCTCCTGGCCGTCCTGTCCGGCCCGATCGAGGCCCTGTTCGGGCTCGACCCCGACCAGCCGAACCCGGACCTGCTGGACGCCAACCTCGGCGGACTCCCGCTCGGGGACTGGGGCGGGATGAGCGGGGACCACCTGCTCGGCATCGACCCGTTGCAGGGCCGTGACCTGCTCTCCCGCGTGGTCGACGGCTCCTGGGTCTCCCTGCTGGTCGCCTTCGGCGCGACCGTGCTCTCCAACACCATCGGCACCGTGCTCGGAGTGATGGCCGGCTACTACGGCGGCTGGGTGGACACCCTGATCAGCCGACTGATGGACGTCTTCCTGGCGTTCCCGCTGCTGCTGTTCGCCATCGCGATCTCCGCCTCGCTCCAGGGCGGCGCGTTCGGCCTGCACGGCCTGCCGCTGCACATCCTGGTGCTGATCTTCGTGATCGGCTTCTTCAACTGGCCCTACATGGGCCGGATCGTGCGCGGACAGACCCTCTCGCTGCGCGAGCGGGAGTTCGTCCACGCGGCCCGCAGCCTCGGTGCGCGCGGCCCGTTCATCCTGTTCAAGGAACTGCTGCCCAACCTGGTCGGCCCGATCCTGGTCTACTCGACCCTGCTGATCCCGACCAACATCCTCTTCGAGGCCGGGCTGAGCTTCCTCGGCGTCGGCATCCAGCCCCCGCAGGCCTCCTGGGGCGGCATGCTGGCGGACGCGAAGAACTACTACCAGGTCGACCCCCAGTACATGGTGGTCCCCGGTGTCGCGATCTTCATCACCGTGCTCGCGTTCAACCTGCTCGGCGACGGGCTGCGTGACGCCCTCGATCCCAAGAGCAACTGACCCTGCGTCAATGCGCAGGCGCCAGGCCCTCCCTCCTCCACATCCTCAAGGGGTTGATCCCACCCATGCGTAGGTCCCGTACCGTCGCGTTGACCGCCGTGGCCGCTGCCGCGGTCCTGGTCGTCACCGGCTGCTCGTCCAGCCCGAAGAGCGCCAGCGGAAGCTCCAACTCGGCCGACTCCAACGGTGGCGGCGCCGACGCGGCCACCAAGCAGATCGTCAACGCCTCGGACAAGAAGGGCGGGACGGTCACCTACGAGATGAAGGGCACCCCGGACTCCCTCGACCCGGGCAACACCTACTACGCCTACATCTACAACTTCTCGCGCCTGTACGGGCGCCCGCTGACCACCTTCAACCCGGCCGCCGGCGCGGACGGCAACAAGCTGGTCCCGGACCTCGCCGAGTCGCTGGGCCAGCCCAGCGCGGACGGCCTGACCTGGACGTACAAGCTGCGCGCCGGCCTCAAGTACGACGACGGCACCCCGATCAGCTCCAAGGACGTCAAGTACGCCGTGGAGCGCTCGAACTTCGCGCCCGAGGTGAACTCCAACGGCCCGACGTACTTCCACGACCTGCTGGTCGACAACCCCACGCCGTACCAGGGTCCGTACAAGGACAAGACCGGCGACCTCAAGTCGATCGAGACGCCGGACGACACCACGATCGTCTTCCACCTGCAGCACCCCTTCGCGGACTTCGACTACCTGGTCAGCGCCCCGCAGACGGTGCCGGTCCCGCAGGCCAAGGACACCGGTGCCGACTACGTGAAGCACGTCGTCTCCTCGGGCACCTACAAGTTCCAGTCCTACGAGGACGGCAAGCAGGCCGTCCTGGTCCCGAACACCAACTGGGACAAGAGCACCGACCCGATCCGCAAGCAGCTCGCGGACAAGATCGTGCTCAAGATGAACATCGACCAGGCCACCATCGACAAGGACCTGCTGGCCGGCAACGCCCAGGTCGACCTGGTCGGCGGCGGCGTCGACCCGCAGACCCAGGCGCAGATCCTGCGCGACCCGAAGCTCAAGGCGAAGACCGACAACGCCTACGGCGGCCGCCTGGTCTACATGGCGATCAACACCAAGGTCGCGCCGTTCGACAACATCGAGTGCCGCAAGGCCGTCCAGTTCGCGGTCGACAAGGTCGCGGTGCAGACCGCGCTCGGCGGCCCGATCCGCGGCCAGGTGGCCAACACCGTGCTCCCGCCGGACATCCCGGGCCACCAGGACTTCAACCTGTTCGAGACCAAGGACAACAAGGGCGACCAGGCCAAGGCCAAGGACGCCCTGAAGGCCTGCGGCAAGGACGGCGGCTTCACCACCGTGCTGTCCGCCCGCACCGAGCGCGCGACCGAGGTCGCCGCGGCCACCGCGATCCAGGCGCAGCTCAAGAACATCGGCATCAACGCCGAGATCCAGCAGTTCCCGCAGGGCAAGTACCTGACCGACTCGGCCGGTGCGCCGCAGTACACCCAGGACCACAACATCGGTCTGATGATGATGCAGTGGGGCGCCGACTGGCCGACCGGCTACGGCTTCCTGCAGCAGATCGTCGACGGCCGCGCGATCAAGGCCTCCGGCAACAGCAACCTGGCCCAGCTGAACGACCCGGCCGTCAACAAGATGCTGGACGACGCCGCGGTCAACCCGGACCGGGCCGCCCGCGAGAAGATCTACGGCGACATCGACAAGAAGGTCATGGAGAACGCGGTGTACGTCCCGCTGACGGACTTCAAGGTCTTCCTGTACCGCCCGGACAGCGCCACCAACCTGGCGTCCACCCCGGCCTTCTCGGGTGAGTACGACTACCTGAACATCGGCACCACCAAGTAAAGAGCCTGGCTCCGCATCCCTGAAGGCAGGTGAAGGCAGCGGCGCCCGCCGCCGTCCGGAAGACCCCGGACGGCGGCGGGCCGCCGGAGCCGCCCAACTGTGTTTGCCTACATCATCCGCAGGATCCTCGCGGCCGCGGCGCTGCTGGTCGTCGTCAGCGCGGTCACCTTCGCGATCTTCTTCCTGCTCCCGCGCATCGCCGGCGAGACCACCGACCAGCTGGCCGCGCAGTACATCGGGAAGAACCCCTCGCCCGAGGCGATCCAGGCGGTCAAGCAGAACCTCGGCTTCGACCAGCCGCTGTACACCCAGTACTGGAACTTCCTCAAGGCGCTGGTCACCGGCGCCGAGTACAAGTTCGGCCCGGAACCGGCCACCTGCCACGTGCCCTGCTTCGGCTACTCCTTCAAGAACCACCTGGAGGTCTGGCCGGAGATGACCAGCCGGATCCCGGTCACCATCTCGCTCGCCATCGGCGCGGCGGTGCTCTGGCTGGTCTCCGGCGTCACCACCGGCGTGATCTCCGCCCTCAAGCCGCGCTCGATCTTCGACCGGCTCTCCATGGGCATCGCCCTGGCCGGCGTCTCGCTCCCGGTCTTCTTCACCGGCGCCCTGCTGCTGACCGTGTTCAGCTACGAGTGGCCGATCCTGGACAACCTGGAGTACGTCGACTTCTCCGCCGACCCGCTGATGTGGGCCCGCAACCTGATCCTCCCGTGGGTCTCGCTGGCCTTCCTCTACTCCGCGCTCTACGCCCGGCTCACCCGCGCCGGAATGCTGGAGACGATGAGCGAGGACTACATCCGCACCGCCCGGGCCAAGGGCCTGGCCGAGCGCAAGGTGGTGGTCAAGCACGGCCTGCGCTCCGCGCTCACCCCGATCGTCACCATCTTCGGCATGGACCTCGGTCTGCTGCTCGGCGGTGCGCTGATCACCGAGCAGGTCTTCTCGCTCAAGGGCATCGGCCAGTTCGCCGTCCAGGCGATCTCCGACAACGACCTGCCCAAGATCCTCGGCGTCACCCTGCTGGCCGCCTTCTTCATCGTCGCCTGCAACCTCGTGGTCGACCTCCTGTACGCCCTCGTCGACCCCCGCGTGAGGCTCTCGTGACCGACCTCCAGAAGAACCCGGCGGACGCCGCGTCCAACTCTCCGGGCGACCCCTTCCTGTCCGTGCGCGACCTGCGGATCCACTTCGACACCGACGACGGCCTGGTCCGCTCGGTGGACGGGGTCAGCTTCGACCTGCACAAGGGCCGCACCCTCGGCATCGTCGGCGAGTCCGGCTCCGGGAAGTCCGTCACCTCGCTCGGCATCATGGGCCTGCACCGCTCCAAGCGGGCCCGGATCAGCGGCGAGATCCGGCTGGACGGCGAGGACCTGATCGCGGCCGGGCCCGACCGGGTGCGCCAACTGCGCGGCCGGGAACTGGCGATGATCTTCCAGGACCCGCTGACCGCGATGCACCCCTACTACACGGTGGGGCAGCAGATCGTCGAGGCCTACCGGGTGCACCACCCCCAGGCCTCCAAGCGGCAGGCCAGGACCCGCGCGATCGAGATGCTCGACCGGGTCGGCATCCCGCAGCCGGACCGCCGGGTGGACGACTACCCGCACCAGTTCTCCGGCGGCATGCGCCAGCGCGCCATGATCGCCATGGCCCTGGTCAACGACCCCTCGCTGCTGATCGCCGACGAGCCCACCACCGCCCTGGACGTCACCGTCCAGGCGCAGATCCTGGACCTCATCCGGGACCTCCAGCAGGAGTTCGGCTCCGCCGTCATCATCATCACCCACGACCTCGGGGTGGTCGCCGAGCTCGCCGACGACATCCTGGTCATGTACGGCGGCAAGTGCATCGAGCGCGGGCCCGCCGAGACCCTCTTCGACGCGCCCGAACACCCCTACACCTGGGGCCTGCTGGGCTCGATGCCGCGACTGGACCGGGAACTGCAGGACCGGCTGGTGCCGGTCCGGGGCACCCCGCCCAGCCTGATCAACGTGCCGTCCGGCTGCGCCTTCCACCCGCGCTGCCCGTACGCCGACCTGACCGGCGGGCGCTCCACGGGCGAGGTCCCGGTGCTGACCGAGGCCGCGCCCGGGCACTTCGCGGCCTGCCACCTGGCGGCCGACGAGCGGCACCGCATCTTCGCCGAAGAGATCGCGCCCCGGCTGTGAGCCCGGCCCCGTACCACCATTCTGGAGAGAACCGATGACGGACACTCAGGGGGCCACCATCCCTGCACCGGCGCCCGCCCCCGAGCGCGAGCCGCTGTTGAAGGTCACCGGCCTGACCCGGCACTTCCCGATCCGCGGCGGACTGCTGCGGCGCCAGACCGGCGCGGTGCGGGCCGTCGACGGCATCGACTTCACCGTCAACGCCGGCGAGACGCTGGGCGTCGTCGGCGAGTCCGGCTGCGGCAAGTCGACGATGGGGCGGCTGGTCACCCGGCTCGACGAACCCACCGGCGGGACGGTCGAGTTCGAGGGCACCGACATCACCCACCTGGGCACCGGGGCGATGCGGCCGCTGCGCCGCGACATCCAGATGATCTTCCAGGACCCGTACTCCTCGCTGAACCCGCGGCACACCGTCGGCACCATCGTCAGCGCGCCGTTCAAGCTGCAGGGGGTCCACCCCGAGGGCGGCGTCAAGAAGGCCGTCCAGGACCTGCTGGAGCTGTGCGGGCTCAGCCCCGAGCACTACAACCGCTACCCGCACGAGTTCTCCGGCGGCCAGCGCCAGCGCATCGGCATCGCCCGGGCGCTCGCGCTCAAGCCGAAGATGATCATCGCGGACGAGCCGGTCTCGGCGCTGGACGTGTCGATCCAGGCGCAGGTGGTCAACCTGCTCGACGACCTCCAGCAGGAGCTCGGCCTGACCTACCTGATCATCGCGCACGACCTCTCGGTGGTCCGGCACGTCTCCGACCGGGTGGCGGTGATGTACCTCGGCAAGATCGTCGAGATCGCCGACCGCGACTCGCTCTACCGCAGCCCGATGCACCCGTACACCACCGCCCTGATGTCGGCCGTCCCGGTGCCGGACCCGCGCCGGCGCCAGCAGGGCGGGCGCGAGCGGATCCTGCTCAAGGGCGACGTGCCCTCGCCGATCAACCCGCCCAGCGGCTGCCGGTTCCGCACCCGCTGCTGGAAGGCACAGGACGTGTGCGCGAGCCAGGAACCGCCGCTGACGGCACTGCGGACCGGCCACCAGGTGGCGTGCCACTTCCCCGAGGGGACCGAGGGGAACGATTAGGCACAGCCCCGAGGGGACCGAGGGGAACGCGTAGGCACTTCCCCGAGGGGACCGAGGGGAACGGTTAGGCACAGCCCGGAGAACCGGGCCGACCGACGATGCGAGCGGAGGGGAAGGTTCCGCGCAGGTCATAGTTGTTCCCGTGACCTCGCAGATCTTCCCCTCCGACGTGCAGCAATCGTTGGACCTCGTCGGCATCTTCGTCTTCGCCCTCTCCGGGGCGCTGCTCGCCGTCCGCAAGAACATGGACATCTTCGGGATCTGCGTGTTGGCGGAGGTCACGGCCCTCGGTGGCGGGGTGATGCGCGACCTGGTGATCGGCGCCACCCCGGTGGCGGCGTTCACCAACCTCGGCTACTTCGTCACCCCGCTGGCCGCCGGCCTCGTGGTGTTCTTCCTGCACCCCGAGGTCGAGCGGATCAACCGCTCCGTGCAGACCCTGGACGCCCTCGGCCTCGGCCTGTTCTGCGTCACCGGCACCGCCAAGGCGCACGACTACGGGCTCGGCGCCGTCGCCTCCATCGCGCTCGGCATGGTGACCGCGGCCGGCGGCGGGGTGATCCGCGACGTGCTGGCCGGGGAGATCCCCTCGCTGCTGCGCTGGGACCGCGAGATCTACGCCGTCCCGGCCCTGGTCGGCGCCGCCCTGGTGGCCGTGCTGATCGGGGCCGACCGGCTCACCGGCGCCACCGGCACCGCCGCCGCGCTCACCGCCTTCGTCCTGCGGATGCTCGCCCTGAAGTACGGCTGGCGTGCCCCGCGGGCCTGGCACCGCAACGGTTCTCGCACCAGCGAGGAGTAGGCGAGCCGCCGCAGGCCAGCGAGATCGCCTCGGCCGTGCAGAGCAGCTCCGGCAGCATCCGGGCCAGCTCGGCCGGCGGCACCTGGCCGGCCGGGGCGCTCAGCGCGCAGGCCGCGACCGTCCGCCCGCCGCTGCCCGCCACCGGCGCGGCCACGCAGGTCACCGGCTCCCGGTGCTCGGCCGACTCTGCCGCCCAGCCCCGGCGGCGCACCGCCGCCAGCTCGGCCGGCAGCTCCTCCTCACGGACGCCGTCCTCCGGCAGCCCGGCGAGCAGCACCCGCCCGACGGCCGTCCCGGTCACCGGGGCGCGGCGCCCGATCCGCGGCGGCCGGGCGGCCGAGGGCGCGGCCACCTCGTCCAGGTAGAGCACCTCGCCGTCGTGCAGCACGGCCAGCTGGACGGTGTAGCCGCAGCGCGCGTTCAGCGCGGCCAGGTACGGCGCGGCGACCTGCCGGACGTCGAAGTCCTCCAGCGCCCGGTGCGCCAGCGACAGCACCCGGCCGCCGACCCGGTAGCGCAGGTCGGGCTGGCGCCGGACGAACCCGTGCTCCTCCAGGGTGCGCAGCAGCCGCAGCGCGGTGGACTTGTGCACCCCGAGGCTGCTCGCGGCCTGCTCCAGCGAGAGCGGCCCGTCGCCGAGCGAACCGAGCAGGGTCAGCGCGCGGTCGACCGACTGCGACATGGCGCCCCCTGGAACGCTGGAACCCGATGGAGAAGTGGCCGTCAGGCTAACCGCTGGGCGGCGCAGTGGTACAAACCAGTGCCGGACGCCGGCGTCCGCCGGCCGCGGCCGTGGCCGGATCGGTGCGCACCCGGGCCCGGGCCTGGTGGGGCCCCGGGGCATGCCCTCTACAATCGGATGGTTATGCCATACCTGGACCATGCGGCGACCACGCCGATGCTGCCCGAGGCGATCGCCGCGATGTCGGCGCACCTGGGGGTGGTCGGCAACGCCTCGTCCCTGCACGCGGCCGGCCGCCGGGCCCGCCGGGTGGTCGAGGAGTCCCGCGAGTCGCTGGCCGAGTCGCTGGGCGCCCGCCCGAGCGAGATCGTGCTCACCGGCGGCGGCACGGAATCCGACAACCTCGCGGTCAAGGGCCTCTACTGGGCCCGCCGGGACGCCGACCCGGCCCGCACCCGGGTGCTGTCCAGCCCGGTCGAGCACCACGCCGTGCTGGACGCGGTGCACTGGCTCTCCGAGCACGAGGGCGCGACGGTCGAGTACCTGCCGGTGGACGCACTGGGCCGGGTGCACCCCGGGGCGCTGCGCGCCGCGATCGAGCGTGACCCCGGCTCCGTCGCCCTGGTCACCGTGATGTGGGCCAACAACGAGGTCGGCACCGTCCAGCCGGTGCGCGAACTCGCCGCCGTGGCGGCCGAGTACGGCATCCCGATGCACGCCGACGCGGTGCAGGCGCTCGGTCAGGTCCCGGTCTCCTTCGCCGACTCCGGCCTCACCGCGCTCACCGTCACCGGGCACAAGATCGGCGGCCCGTTCGGCATCGGCGCCCTGCTGCTCTCCCGCGGCGCCACGCCCGTACCGCTGCTGCACGGCGGCGGCCAGGAGCGCGACGTGCGCTCCGGCACCCTGGACGCCCCCGCCGCCGCCGGCTTCGCGGCCGCCGCCGCGCTGGCCGTCGAACGGCGCGAGGAGCACGCGGTGACGCTCGGCGCGCTGCGCGACGAACTGGTCGCCGGGGTGGCCGCGGCCGTCCCGGACGCGGTGCTCAACGGCGACCCGGCGGGGGAGGGGCGGCTGCCCGCCAACGCCCACTACTCCTTCCCCGGCTGCGAGGGCGACGCGCTGCTGATGCTGCTCGACGCCCAGGGCATCGAGTGCTCCACCGGTTCGGCCTGCTCGGCCGGGGTGCCGCAGCCCAGCCACGTGCTGCTCGCGATGGGCGTCGACCCGCTGCTGGCCCGCGCCTCGCTGCGGTTCTCGCTCGGGCACACCTCGGTGCGCGAGGACGTCACGGCGCTGGTGGCGGCCATCGGCCCGGCGGTGCAGCGGGCCCGCAACGCGGGGCTGGCCTCGGTCCGCCGGTAGCCCCGTCCCTCGGAGCACCGGGGCCCCGGGCATGTCCGGCGGCCCCGTAGGCTTGTACTCACCATGACTGACTTCCCGGGTGCCCCGACCACTCCGTCCACCGGCCGCCTGCGCGTGCTCGCGGCGATGTCCGGCGGGGTCGACTCCGCCGTCGCCGCCGCCCGCGCCGTCGAAGCGGGGCACGAGGTGACGGGCGTGCACCTGGCGCTGTCCGCCAACCCGCAGTCCTTCCGCACCGGCGCGCGCGGCTGCTGCACCATCGAGGACTCCCGGGACGCCTGGCGCGCCGCCGACGTGATCGGCATCCCCTTCTACGTCTGGGACCTCGCCGAGCGCTTCCGCGAGGACGTGATCGACGACTTCGTCGCCGAGTACGCGGCCGGGCGGACCCCGAACCCCTGCCTGCGCTGCAACGAGAAGATCAAGTTCGCCGCGCTGCTGGACAAGGCGATCGCCCTCGGCTTCGACGCCGTCTGCACCGGCCACTACGCCCGCGTCGTCGACCGGCCGGACGGCTCGCGCGAGCTGCACCGCGCCGTGGACGCCGCCAAGGACCAGTCCTACGTCCTCGGCGTGCTCGACGCCGACCAGCTCGCCCACTCCCTCTTCCCGCTCGGCGACACCACCAAGGACGCCATCCGGGCCGAGGCCGAGCAGCGCGGCCTGGCCGTCGCCAAGAAGCCCGACAGCCACGACATCTGCTTCATCGCCGACGGCGACACCCAGGGCTTCCTGGCGCAGCACCTCGGCACCGCCACCGGCGACATCCTCGACGTGGACGGCACCAAGCTCGGCGAGCACGACGGCGCCTACGGCTTCACCATCGGCCAGCGCAAGGGCCTGCGGATCGGCCGCCCGGCCGCCGACGGCAAGCCGCGCTACGTCCTCGACATCTCCCCGGTGAACAACACCGTCACCGTCGGCCCGGTCGAGGGCCTGGACGTCACCGCCCTGACCGCCATCCGCCCCCGCTGGTGCGGCACCGAGCCCCTGGCCGACGGCCGCTACACCGCCCAGCTGCGCGCCCACGGCGAGGAGGTGCCGGTCGCCGCCTCGGTCGTCGACGACACCCTCCACGTCCGCCTCGACACCCCCGCCCGCGGCATCGCCCCCGGCCAGGCCGTCGTCCTCTACGACGGCACCCGCGTCATCGGCTCCGCCACCATCGCCACCACCGAACGCCCGGCGGCGCACCCCGTCGGGAGCTGACCGGATCGGTTCGAACGCCGTGCTGCACCGACATGTCGGCCCCTACGCTGGAGGCATGTCAGTGCAACCCGAGATCAGCCAGCGGGACCTGCGCAGCAGGCCCGAGGAGATCATGGACGCCGTCCAGGCCGGGCAGTCCTTCACCGTGACCAGGGACGGGCACCGGATCGGCGAGCTGATCCCGCTCAGGCGCCGTCGCCGGTTCGTTTCCCGGGCCGAATTCTCGGCCATGTCGCGCAGCGCTCCGGACCTGTCCCTGGAGGCCTTCCGGGCCGACCAGGAGGCCACGGCCGAGCAGTGGGCGGACGGCCGCCATGGCTCCTGAGCACCAGCAGGGCCTGCTCGACACCAACATCATGATCCTGCGCAAGTGGGTGGACCCGGCCGAACTCCCGGCCGAGATGGCCGTCAGCGCCGTCACCCTCGCCGAACTCTCCGCCGGACCGCACGAGGTCCGGCGGAACGAGGACCAGAACGACTACGACGAGCACGCCGAACGGGCCCGGCGCCTCGATGTGCTCCAGCGGGCCGAGAACGAGTTCGACCCGATTCCCTTCGATGCCGAAGCGGCTCGGATCTACGGTCGGGTCTGCGCCGCCGTGGTCGGGTCCGGGCGCAAGCCCAGGCGTCGGGTGGCGGACCTGATGATCGCGGCGATCGCGATCGCCGAGGAGCTGCCCCTGTTCACCACGAACCCCGACGACTTCAAGGGCCTCGAAGGGATCCTCACGGTGGTCCCGGTGACCAGGCCGCTGGTCGAGCACGCCTGAGGCCCGGTCACCACCACCGAACGCCCGGCGGCGCGGGTCTGAGGGGGTCGCGGGGGGGTGTCATCCGGAGGGATGACGGGGCTGGGCCGGGGGGATGAGCGGGGCCGGAGAGGGCATTCGGTCGGCTGATCCGGGGGGTCGGGGCGCGGACCTACCGTCGGGGACATGACCCGAATCCGCCGCATCGCGGCTGTCGCAGCGCTCGTTCTCGCCCTTCCGCTCCCGCTGGCCGGGGCCGCGTCGGCCGCGTCGGCCGCGCCTTCGCCCACGCCCGCGTCCGCCGCTGTCGCCGCCTTCCACGGCGAGCTGCCCGCCCCGACCGGGCGGTACGCGGCCGGGGAGGAGGTGCTGCGGCTGACCGACCGCAGCCGCATCGATCCGTGGGTGCCCTCCGCCGGGCCGCGGCAGCTGGCCGTGTCGATGTTCTACCCGGCCCGGCAGGGCACCGGGGCGCCGGCCCCGTACATGACCCCCGGCGAGGCACAGGGCTTCCTGGCGACCCGGGTGCCGGCCGGCACCGGGCTCACGGCGCAGGACCTGGTCGACGTCGACACCCACGCCTACACCGGGGCGAAGGCCGCGGGCGGGAGGTTCCCGCTGGTGGTGCTCTCCCCGGGCTTCGAGAACCCGCGCGCCACGCTGACCGGCCTGGCGACCGACCTGGCCGCCCACGGCTACGTGGTGGCGCTGGTCGGCCACACCTACGAGGACTCCGGCGAGACGCTCGCCGACGGCAGCACCCCCGGCTGCGCGCTGTGCGACACCGGCGCGCCGGACTCGCTGCCGGACAGCCGGGCGAAGGACGTCTCCTTCGTCCTGGACCAGCTGACCGGGCAGCACCCGGTGTGGCGCCTGTCCCACCTGATCGACCGGGACCGGGTCGGCATGGCCGGGCACTCGATCGGCGGCGCGTCGACGCTCAACGCGATGGCCGAGGACCGGCGGATCCTGGCCGGGGTGAACATGGACGGAACCTTCTTCCAGCCGGTCCCGGCCGACACGCTCGAGGGCCGCTCGTTCCTGCTGCTCGGGAAGGACAGCAACCACTCCACGAACGGCGGGGACACCTCCTGGGCGCAGACCTGGGCGGGCTGGAAGGGCTACAAGCCCTGGCTGACCGTCGCCGGCACCAACCACGCGAGCTTCACGGACGTCACCGTGCTGGCCGCCGAGGCCGGCCTCCCCGCCCCCGCGGGGTCGACCACCTCGCCGGAGCGCGGGATGCAGCTGACCCGGGAGTACGTCGGGGCCTTCTTCGACCGGACCCTCAAGGGCCTCCACCAGCCCCTGCTGGACGGCCCGTCGGCGGCGAACCCGGAGGTGCTCTTCCAGCACCCGTGACCGTCCTCCGGGGCCCGCTGTGACCGGGCCGCCCGGTCACAGCGGGCCCCTCACTGCACCTGCCGGTACCAGCGCCGGTGCACCAGGGGTTCGACGCCCAGCATGGCGGTGCCCGCGATCGCGCCGACCAGCAGGCCGGACGCACCGCCGCCGCCCAGGACCGCGCCGAGGCAGGCGGCGGCGACGGCGAGCGGGCGCAGCAGGGTGAGCGGGCCGAGGCCGATGACCATGGCGAGCGTGCTGGCGCGGAACGGCAGGGCGAAGTAGGCGGCGAGGGAGAGCAGTACGGCGCCGGCGTAGGGGACGAGCGGGAGCAGGTACCCGTCGCCGCCGGCGGCCAGGGCGGCGTAGGCCCCGGCCCGGTCGGTCGCCGTCAGCAGCAGCAGGGCGGCGGTCAGCGCGGGGGCGAGCAGCAGGAGGGCCCCGACGGCCAGCCCGCGCAGGGCGGCCCGGGCCGCGGCCCGGTGTTTGCGGATGCGGGCGTCGCGTCCGGCGTAGGCGCGGAAGCCGCTGCACGTCGCGTCGACCAGGCCGAGGAACGCGAGGGGCACGGCGGGCGTCATCGGGTGGCCCCGGCGAGGTGCTCCGGGCCCACCAGGCGGCGGGCGGCCCGGCCGAGGGTCCGGCGCAGCGGTGCCTCCAACGGTGGGCGCACACCGATGACCGGGCGCAGCGTGGTGCAGAACGGGTTCGACAGGCCGCGCGGTTCGTACACCAGCGCGCGCATCCCGGGTGCCGAGGCGGCGCGCAGCAGCAGTTCGTCGCTGTGCGCGCGCAGCGCGGAGACGACGCCGTCGTGGCGGCCGAGCGGGTGGCGCATCCGGGCGAGGTGGAAGATCCAGGCGCCGACGGGCGCCAGTCGGGTCGAGGCGATGTCGAAGTGGCAGAAGGCGAGTGCCGGTGAGGCGGCCTGGGCCCGGAAGAACTCGGTCAGGGCCGGGCCACGGAAGTGGTGGAGGACGCCGGTGGAGACGTAGACCGTTGCGGCCTCCGGCAGTTCGAAGGCGTTCCCGTGCACGAAACGGCAGTCGAGTCCCTCGGCGCGGGCGAGGCGCTCCGCCTCGCCGACCAGCGCGGCGTTGAGGTCGACCCCGACCAGTTCGACGTCGGGGCCCAGGGCGTCGGTGGCCGCCAGCCAGCGGACCAGGTAGCCGAGACCGCACCCGATGTCGACCAGGCGGTACGGCCCGGGCTGCCCGGTGGCCGTCCGGATCGCGGTGAAGAGCGGACCGAGGACGTGGACCAGGCGTTCGCCGATGCGCAGTTCCTCGCTCAACTGCTGGAGTTCGGTGTGCACGCTGATCAGCAGGCGGTCCACGGCACCGGGGTCGAGTGCGCCGTCCCGGTCGGTGGGCAGCCCGGCGACGATCCGGGCCGCGCGCCCGTCGCCGCTCTCGCGCAGCTGCCGGACGACGTCGTCGCGCCGGACCGGGAGCCGTCGGCCGTCGCGCGGGTCCACGGCCGTGATCAGGTCGGATATCTCGAGGTGGCGCACGGACAGCACCCTAGGGGTTGCGGGGAGTCGTCGGTGAGGAGGGAGCCGGGGGTAAAGCCGGTGAGCGGCGGCGGGCGGACGTGATAGACCGGACGGCATCATGAACATCTGCGTCTTCTGCTCCGCGTACTCGCTCGACGACCGCTACTCCGCCCCCGCCGCCGAATTCGCCCGGCTGCTCGGGGAGGGCGGGCACACCCTGGTCTGGGGCGGCTCCAACGCCGGCCTGATGGGCCTGCTCGCCGACGAGGTGAAGGCGGCCGGCGGCCGACTCGTCGGCGTGCTGGTCGAGATGCTCAGGCACAAGGGATACGACGGTGCCGACGAGCTGGTGATGACCGCCGATCTGGCCGAGCGCAAGCGGGAGTTGGCCGCCCGGGCGGACGCCGTCGTGGTGCTGGTCGGCGGGCTGGGCACGATGGACGAGGTCACCGAGGTGCTGGAGCTCAAGAAGCACGGGATCTTCGACAAGCCGGTCGTCCTGCTGGACACCGAGGGCTTCTACACGGGCCTGCGCACCCAGCTGGAGCGGATGGACGCCGAGGGCTTCCTGCCGCGGCCGCTGGCCGAGCTGGTCGGCTTCGCCGACACGCCGGCCGAGGTCTTCGCGCTGCTCAAGGCCTGAGAGGATCGGGACCATGGCTGCACACCTGATCACCGGTGCCGGTTCCGGCATCGGCGCCGTCCTGACCGAGAAGCTCGCCGAGCGCGGGGACGAACTCTGGCTGCTCGCCCGGGACGCCCGGCGGGCCGGCGAGCTGCGGGACCGCTTCCCCGGTGCCCGCACCCTGGTCGGCGACCTCGGCGACCCCGCCAAGCTGTCCTGGGCCTTCGGGCACCAGGCCCTGCCCGTCGAGCTGGACTCCGTCCTGCACGTGGCCGGCGCGGTGGAGCTGGGCACGGTGGGCGACCTGCCGGTGAAGGCCTGGCAGGACACCCTGAACGTCAACCTGGTCGCCCCCGCCGAGCTGACCCGGCTGCTGCTGCCCTCGCTGCGCCTGGCCAAGGGCCACGTGGTGTTCGTCAACTCCGGCGCCGGCCTCACCGCCCACGCCGAGTGGTCGGCGTACGCGGCCAGCAAGCACGGGCTCAAGGCGCTCGCCGACGCGCTGCGCCAGGAGGAGCACGGGAACGGCGTGCGGGTCACCTCGGTCTACCCGGGCCGCACCGCCACCGCGATGCAGGCCAAGGTGCACCAGCAGGAGGGCAAGGAGTACGACGCCGCCCGCTGGATCGAGCCGGAGTCCGTCGCGAAGGCCGTCCTGGCGGCCCTGGACGCCTCCCGGGACGCCGAGATCACCGACATCACCGTCCGCCCCGGCCGCTGACCGGCGGCGCTGACCGGGACACCGGCGAACGTCGGCGGCGCCGCGCACTAGGCTCGGACGGGTGAGCACCGGACACCCCTTCCCCGACCTGCGCGGCGCCGCCACCGGCGTCGGCTCGCTGCCCGGCACCGACGCCCGGGAGGCCGCCAGGACCTCCACCGGGGCGCTGGAGCAGCTGCCGTTCCTGCCCGAACTGCCCGCCCGCGGGCCGGGCGCCGACATGATCGGCCGCAGCGCCGGCCTGCTGGTCGAGCTCTTCGCGCAGACCGAGCCCAGCGGCTGGCGGTTCGCCGACCGCCCCGGCCGGGACACCCGCCGCGCCCACTCCTGGCTCGGCGAGGACCTGGACGCCCTGGAGGAGTACACCCAGGGGTACCGGGGGGCGCTCAAGCTCCAGGCCGTCGGCCCCTGGACGCTGGCGGCCGCCATCGAGCTCAAGCACGGCGAGAAGGCGCTCGCCGACCCCGGTGCCTGCCGGGACGTCGCCGGCTCGCTCACCGAGGGGCTGCGCCGCCACCTCGCCGAGGTCCGCAAGCGCGTGCCGGGGGCCGAGGTGGTGCTCCAGCTGGACGAGCCCTCGCTGCCCGCCGTGCTGGCCGGGTCGGTGCGGACCGCCAGCGGCTTCCAGCGGCTGCGCGCCGTCGACCGGCAGGTCGCCGAGGAGGTGCTGCGCGAGCTGATCCGCGGCCTGGACGCGCCGGTCGTGGTGCACTCCTGCGCGCCGGAGGTGCCGGTGCCGCTGCTGCGCCGGGCCGGAGTCGCCGGGATCTCGCTGGACTTCTCCCTCCTCACCGAGCGCCAGGACGACGACCTGGGCGAGGCGGTGGAGGGCGGCACGGCGATCCTCGCCGGTGTCGTGCCCTCCGTTGACCAGGCGGTGTCCGACCCGGCCGGTAGTGTCCAGGGGATCAGGACCTTGTGGCGCAGGCTCGGGTTCGCTCCGGAGCTGCTGGGCCGCCGCGTGCTGGTGACGCCGACCTGCGGGCTCGCCGGGGCCTCCCCTGCCTACGCGCGCACGGCGCTGCAGCTCGCTGCGCGGGCGGCGCAGAGCCTGGTGGACAACCCGGAATGAGAACGTAGGAGGGCTTGCGGTGACGGCTGTCGAGGGCTGGGAGGACGTCCCGGCGGAGGTGCGCCGGCGGCACGCCGAGCTGGCGCAGGAGATCACCGACCACCGCGCCCGGTACTACGAGCAGGACGCGCCGGTCGTCAGCGACGCCGAGTTCGACGCGCTGATGCGCGAACTGGAGGAGCTGGAGGCCGAGCACCCGGCCCTGGTGACGCCGGAGTCGCCGACCCAGCGGGTCGGCGGCGCCCCCACCGCGCTGTTCGCCGCCGTCGAGCACCGCGAGCGGCTGCTCAGCCTGGACAACGCGATGGACGACGAGGAGCTCGGCGCCTGGGCGGACCGGGTCGCCACCGAGCTGCACGGCATCGAGTACCACTACCTGTGCGAGCTCAAGGTGGACGGCCTGGCCGTCAACCTCACCTACGAGAACGGCCAGTTGGTGCAGGCGGCGACCCGCGGCGACGGCCGGGTCGGCGAGGACATCACCGCCAACGTCCGCACCATCAAGGAGATCCCGCACCGGCTCAAGGGCGACGACCTCCCGGCGCTGGTGGAGATCCGCGGCGAGGTCTACTTCCCGACCGAGGAGTTCGACGCGCTCAACGCCTCGTTCGCGGCGGAGAACGAGCGCCGTCGGCAGGAGAACGAGGAGCGCGCCAAGGAGGGCAAGCGGCCCCGGGCGATGATCCGGCTGTTCATGAACCCCCGCAACGCCGCGGCCGGTTCGCTGCGCCAGAAGGACCCGCACGTCACCGCCTCCCGCCCGCTGCACATGGTGGTGCACGGCATCGGCGCCCGGGTCGGCTTCGACATCGACAACCAGTCGCACGCCTACCGGCTGCTGCACGACTGGGGTCTGCCCACCGCCCGGCACAACAAGGTGGTCGGCACGCTGGCCGACGTGCGCGCCTTCATCAAGTACTTCGGCGAGCAGCGGCACTCGGTCGAGCACGAGATCGACGGCGTCGTGGTCAAGGTGGACGAGATCGCCCTCCAGGGCCGGCTCGGCGCCACCTCCAAGTCCCCGCGCTGGGCGATCGCCTGGAAGTACCCGCCGGAGGAGGTCACCGGCAAGCTGGCCGAGATCAAGGTCGGCGTCGGGCGCACCGGCCGGGCCACCCCGTACGCGGTGCTGGCCGAGCCGGTGAAGGTGGCCGGCTCGATGGTGCAGTACGCGACGCTGCACAACCAGGACGTGGTCAAGGCCAAGGACGTCCTGCTCGGCGACACCGTGGTGCTGCGCAAGGCCGGTGACGTCATCCCGGAGATCCTCGGCCCGGTCTACGACCTGCGGGACGGCACCGAGCAGGCCTTCGTGATGCCCTCGCACTGCCCGGAGTGCGCCGCCGAGCTGCGCCCGATGTCCGAGGGGGACATCGACCTGCGCTGCCCGAACGCCCAGCACTGCCCGGCCCAGATCCGGGAGCGGATCGCCTTCCTCGGCGGCCGGCAGTGCCTGGACGTCGAGGGGCTGGGCTACGTCGCGGCGACCGCGCTGACCCAGCCGCTGGAGCCGGCCGAGGCCCCGGTGCACAACGAGGGGGACGTCTTCGGGCTGACGGCGGAGCAGCTGCTGCCGATCAAGGTGCTGGTGCGCGACCAGAAGACCGGCATGCCCAAGCTGGACGACCGGACGGGCAAGGAGAAGGAGGTCTTCTTCTTCGCCACGACCAAGGGCGAGCCGAAGAAGTCGCTGCAGACCCTGCTGGACAACCTGGAGGGGGCGAAGGACCGCCCGCTCTGGCGCTTCCTGAACGGCCTGTCGATCCGGCACGTGGGCCCGGTGGCGGCGCAGGAGTTGGCGCGCGAGTTCCGTGACCTGGACCGGGTCTTCTCGGCCACCGAGGAGGAGTTGGCGGCGGTCGAGGGCGTGGGCCCGACCATCGCCCGCTCGATCCGGGAGTGGTTCGAGGAGGAGTGGCACCGGGAGATCCTGGAGAAGTGGCGGGCCGCCGGGGTCCGCTTCGTCGAGGAGTTCGCGGACGAGGAGGAGGCGGAGCGCCCGCTGGAGGGCCTGACCGTGGTCGTCACCGGGACGCTGGCGGGCCACACCCGGGACGGCGCCAAGGAGGCGCTGACCTCGCGTGGAGCGAAGGTGACCGGTTCGGTTTCGAAGAAGACCGACTTCGTGGTCGCCGGTGATAACCCAGGGTCCAAGTATGACAAGGCAGTTCAGCTCGGCCTGCCGGTCCTGGACGACGCGGGCTTCGCGGTGCTGCTCGCCGACGGACCGTCTGCCGCCCGCGCCCACCTGGGACTTCCGGAGCCCGCCGCGGCGGAGGAGGTCGTCGAGGCACCCGCGGAGGGCTGACCCCGGGCGGACCCGGGCCGCCGCCGGCCGGATCCGGGTTGTTATCGTCCTGATGCGGCGTCACCGGGTGCCGCCCGGTGAAAGCGGGCATTGTGTCACTGTGCGACACCCGGGCGCGGTGGCGCGTTTCCGGTTGTCCGAAAGTCTGCCCACCGGGGAGACCCCGGCATACCCTGGAGCGCAACAGAGTGTCAGCAGGGGTGGGGGCACCGGCCGAGCCGGTGCTCCTCGGGGTCGCTCCATGCCCGGCAGCTGTCGGTACCGGCACGGTGCCTCACCGTAAGGCGGCCTGACGGGGCGGGCCCGACGGAGGACAGGGCTTATGGATCGTTCGACCGGCGGCGCGCCCACACGCCCGCCGCAGGGGGTGGCAGGTGCGGTCCTGCTGCTCGGCGTGCTGCTGGCCGGAGCCGCGCCGCTCATCCCGCTGGCCGTCCTGGTCTACCGGTTCGAACCCGAACTGCTGCCGCTGTTCGCGGTACCGCTGGCCGTCCTGGTGGCGGCCTGGCGGATCGCCCGGGACCGGGCCCGCGACCAGCTGACCGATCCCCTGACGGATCTGCCCAACCGTCAGGCCTTGCTGCTGGCCGCCCAGGAGGCGATCGTCGAGCGCGAGGAAGGGTACAGCGTCGGTCTCATCCTGCTTGACCTCGACCGCTTCCGATCACTCAACGACACACTTGGTCATACGGCCGGTGACCGCCTCCTGGTTCACATCGCCCGCCGACTGCACCGGGCGCTGCGTTCCGGCGGCCCGGCCGGCAGCGCCACCCGGGAGTCCATCGACGACGTCTTCGCCGGCCTGCCCCGGCACTACCGGCGCGGACGCCCCATGGTGGCCCGGATGGGCGGCGACGAGTTCGCCGTCCTGCTCCCCGGCATCAACTGCCCCGACAGCCTGGAGCGGGTCGCCAAGGCCCTGATCGCCGAACTCGCCGCGCCGATCCGGCTGGACGGCCTGCTGCTGGTGCTGGAGGCCAGCGCCGGCGTCTGCGTCTACCCGCAGGGCGCCCAGGACGCCGAGTCGCTGCTGCGCCGCGCCGACGTGGCGATGGGCCACGCCCAGCGCGAGTGCAGCGGGGTCGCCCAGTACGACGAGACCCAGGACGCCGACACCCCGTACCGGATCGGCCTGCTCGGGGACCTCCGCCGGGCCCTGGAGACCGGCGAGGTGCAGCTGCACTACCAGCCGAAGGTGGCCTTCGACGGCCGGGTGGTCGGCCTGGAGGCCCTGCTGCGCTGGGAGCGGCCCGGACAGGGGAAGGTCTCCCCGGACGAGTTCGTCGGGCTCGCCGAGTCCAGCGGACTGATGCCCCGGCTCACCGACTACGTGCTGGAGGCGGCGGTCGGCCAGCTCGCCTACTGGCGCGAGCAGGGCCTCCAGGTGCAGGTCGCGGTCAACGTCTCGCCGCGCGACGTGCTCAACCCCGGCTTCGCCCAGCGCGTCGCCGGGCACCTGGTCCGCCACCAGGTGCCGGCCCACGCGCTCCAGCTGGAGATCACCGAGCGGCTGCTGCTGGACGACTCCCGGCGCGCCGCCGACACCCTGGCGGAACTGCGCGGCTACGGCGTCGGGATGTCCCTGGACGACTTCGGCACCGGGCACTCCTCGCTGGTGCGGCTGCGCAGCCTGCCGGTCGGCGAGCTCAAGATCGACCGTTCCTTCGTCTCCCGGATGGTCGCCGACGACCACGACGCGGCGGTGGTCCGCTGCTCGGTCGAGCTGGCCCACTCGCTCGGCCTGACCGTGGTCGCCGAGGGCGTCGAGGACGACGAGACCTGGGAACGGCTGCACTGCATGGGCGTGGACGCCGTCCAGGGCTGGCTGGTGTCCGCCGCGCTGCCCGCCGAGCAGGCCACCGCCTGGCTGCGGGTGCACCGCACCACCGGCGCCCCGACGGTGGAGCGGCTCGGCGCGCCGCCGCAGCTCCCGTCGATCATCAAGCCGGTCGACCGCGCCGCCGCGGTCAAGCCGGCCGACCGGCCGTCCCCGCTGTCGCCGGTGCGGCCGCCGACCCTCCCGCCGGTGCTGCCGCCCGCCCTGCAGGCCGGGCAGCGCGGCCAGGCGCTGCCCGCCGCGCAGGTCGGCTTCCAGACGCCGGGCGCGCAGGGTTGGGCCCGCACCGGGCCGCAGTAGCGGCGGGGGTGACGGGGGCGACGGGGACGGTAACGGGGCCGCAGGTCCACTCGTTGGCCGGTGGCCGGGCCGGGCCCCATAGGATGGGGTCCAAAGACCACGAGGACGGAGCGCCGAACCCGGCTGCTCCTGCCCGGGCCCGGCACCGCCGCAGGCGTCGCCGGGTCTCACCAGAACTCACCCTGAGGATCGCTGCATGCCTGGCATCACGCGCGAGGAGGTCGCCCACCTCGCCCGGCTGTCGCGTCTTGAGCTGAAGCCCGAAGAGCTGGACCACTTCGCCGAGCAGCTCGACGTGATCATCGGCGCGGTCGCCCGCGTTTCCGAGGTCGCCGGACAGGACGTCCCGCCGACCTCCCACCCGCTGCCGCTGACCAACGTCATGCGCGCGGACGAGGTGCGACCGTCGCTGACCCCGGAGCAGGCGCTGTCCGGCGCCCCCGCCGCCGAGGAGCAGCGTTTCCGTGTGCCGCAGATCCTCGGGGAGGACTGACCGAGATGACCGAGCTGATCAAGTACACCGCGGCCGAGACCGCGGGCGCCATCGCCAAGGGCGAGGTCTCCGCCGTCGAGGTCGCCCAGGCGCACCTGGACCGCATCGAGGCCGTCGACAAGAAGGTCAACGCCTTCCTGCACGTCGACACCGAGGGTGCGCTGGCCGCCGCCAGGGCCGTCGACGACAAGCGCGCCAAGGGCGAGGAGCTGGGCCCGCTGGCCGGCGTCCCGCTCGCGCTCAAGGACGTCTTCACCACCAAGGGCATCCCGACCACCTGCGGGTCCAAGATGCTCGAGGGCTGGATCCCGCCCTACGACGCCACCCTGACCACCCGTCTCAAGGACGCGGGCGTGGTCATCCTCGGCAAGACCAACATGGACGAGTTCGCGATGGGCTCCTCCACCGAGAACTCGGCCTACGGCCCGACCGGCAACCCGTGGGACCTCACCCGCATCCCGGGCGGCTCCGGCGGCGGTTCGGCCGCCGCGCTGGCCGCCTTCGAGGCCCCGCTGGCGATCGGCACCGACACCGGCGGCTCGATCCGCCAGCCCGGCGCCGTCACCGGCACCGTCGGCGTCAAGCCGACCTACGGCTCGGTGTCCCGCTACGGCCTGGTCGCCTTCTCCAGCAGCCTGGACCAGGGCGGCCCGTGCGCCCGCACGGTGCTGGACGCGGCCCTGCTGCACGAGGCCATCGCCGGCCACGACCCGCTGGACTCCACCTCGATCGACGCGCCCGTCCCGGCCGTGGTCGAGGCCGCGAGGATGCGCGACGTCCGCGGCATGCGGATCGGCGTCGTCAAGGAGTTCGCCGGCGAGGGCTACCAGACCGGCGTGATGCAGCGCTTCGACGAGTCGGTGGAGCTGCTGCGCGAGCTGGGCGCCGAGGTCGTCGAGGTGTCCTGCCCGTCCTTCACCCTGGCGCTGCCGGCGTACTACCTGATCGCGCCGTCGGAGTGCTCCTCCAACCTGGCCCGCTTCGACGCCATGCGCTACGGCCTGCGGGTCGGCGACGACGGCTCGCGCTCGGCCGAGGAGGTCACCGCGCTGACCCGCGAGGCCGGCTTCGGCGACGAGGTCAAGCGCCGCATCATCCTGGGCACCTACGCCCTCTCCTCGGGCTACTACGACGCCTACTACGGCTCGGCCCAGAAGGTCCGCACGCTCATCTCGCGGGACTTCGACGCCGCCTTCGCCGGTGTGGACGTGCTGGTCTCGCCGACCACGCCGACCACCGCCTTCCCGATCGGCGAGCGCGCCGACGACCCGATGGCGATGTACCTGGCCGACCTGTGCACGATCCCGTCCAACCTGGCGGGCAACGCGGCCATGTCGCTGCCGGTCGGCCTGGCGCCGGAGGACAATCTCCCGGTCGGCCTGCAGATCATCGCTCCCGCGATGGCGGACGACCGCCTGTACCGCGTGGGCGGTGCCGTCGAGGCCGCACTCAACGACAAGTGGGGGCACACCCTGCTGGAGGAGGTACCGGCACTGTGAGCAAGATCGAGAAGGCCAAGGCCCCGAGCTCCGTCAAGGCCCAGAGCTCCCTCAAGGCCCAGAGCTCCCTCAAGGGGTTCAAGCACAGCAAGCCCGGGCTGTGGCTGTCCATCGGTACCAGCGCGTTCGGTGCGATCTCCGTGGTCAAGGACGTCCGCAAGGCGCGCGAGGAGAGCGACACCCTCAAGCTGGTCAACGCCCTGGTCGGCGCCGCCGCGCTGATCACCGGCACCGCCCTGCTGGTGCGCGAGCTGCGTCAGCTCGCCTCCGACGACGTGCTGCTGGGCTGAGTCGATCCGAGCGCCCCGGCCCGGCCCCGCGCGATGCGGCGGCCGGGCCCGTACCTCCCAAGCTTCAAGTGAGAAGGGACGCTGTGAGCGTCATGAACCTGGTCTCCTACGAGGACGCTCTCGCGTCGTACGACCCGGTGATGGGCCTTGAGGTCCACGTCGAGCTGGGTACCAAGACCAAGATGTTCTGCGGTTGCTCGACCGAGCTGGGCGCCGAGCCGAACAGCCAGACCTGCCCGACCTGCCTGGGCCTGCCGGGCTCGCTCCCGGTGGTCAACGCGATCGGCGTGGAGTCGGCCGTCAAGATCGGCCTCGCGCTGAACTGCGAGATCGCCGAGTGGTGCCGGTTCGCGCGGAAGAACTACTTCTACCCGGACATGCCCAAGAACTTCCAGACCTCGCAGTACGACGAGCCGATCGCCTTCAACGGCTACCTCGACGTGCAGCTGGAGGACGGCACGACCTTCCGGGTGGAGATCGAGCGCGCCCACATGGAGGAGGACACCGGCAAGTCCAGCCACGTCGGCGGCGCCACCGGTCGCATCCACGGGGCCACCCACTCGCTGCTCGACTACAACCGGGCCGGCATCCCGCTGATCGAGATCGTCACCAAGCCGATCGTCGGCGCCGGCGAGCGCGCCCCCGAGGTCGCCAAGGCCTACGTGGCCGAGCTGCGCGAGCTGATCAAGGCGCTGGGCGTCTCCGAGGCCCGGATGGACAAGGGCCAGATGCGCTGCGACGTCAACCTGTCGCTGCGCCCGAACGGCACCGAGACCTTCGGCACCCGCTCGGAGACCAAGAACGTCAACTCCCTGCGCAGCGTGGAGCGGGCCGCCCGGTTCGAGATCCAGCGGCACGCCACCGTGCTGACCGACGGCGGCACCATCGTCCAGGAGACCCGTCACTTCCACGAGGAGGACGGCTCCACCACCTCGGGCCGGATCAAGGACAACGCCGAGGACTACCGCTACTTCCCCGAGCCGGACCTGGTGCCGGTGGCCCCCGCCCGGGCGTGGGTCGAGGAGCTGCGGGCCGGGCTGCCGGAGCTGCCGCGGGTGCGCCGCGCCCGGCTGCAGGCCGAGTGGGGCCTGACCGACAAGGACATGCAGTCGGTGCTCAACGCCGGTGCGGTGGAGCCGATCCAGGAGACCATCGCGGCCGGCGCCCCCGCCGACCAGGCCCGCAAGTGGTGGATGGGCGAGCTGGCCCGTCGCGCCAACGAGACCGGTACCGAGCTGAGCGAGCAGCCGATCACCCCGGCGCAGGTCGCCCGGGTCACCGCGCTGGTCGCCGAGGGCAAGCTGAACGACAAGCTGGCCCGCCAGGTCATCGAGGCCGTGCTGGCCGGCGAGGGCGAGCCGGACGAGGTCGTCGAGAAGCGCGGCCTGGCCGTGGTCTCGGACGACTCCGCGCTGGGCGCCGCGGTCGACCAGGCCATCGCCGAGAACGAGGCGATCGCCGCCAAGATCCGCGACGGCAAGGTCGCCGCCGTGGGCGCGCTGGTCGGCGCGGTCATGAAGGCCACCCGTGGCCAGGCGGACGCGGCCCGGGTCAAGGACCTGATCCTGGAGAAGCTGGGCGTCTCGGCCTGAGCCACCTGAGAAGGCTCGGCGGCCTAGGCCGTCAAGCCCGCCTTCCTAAGGCGTCTAAGGCGTCTAAGGCCCCCTAAGTAAGGCCTAAGGCCCCGTCTCACCTACGTATCTAGGTGAGGCGGGGCCTTAAACCTTTTCTGGCGCCGAATCTAAGGCACTCGGCCTTCGGAAGATGGGGCACGCTCCCGATGTGGCACCCCCCACTGGGGGAGGAAGCTCTTACATGTCAGGGAAACGAAGGCGAAACCCCAGGGGGGAACCCGAAGTGATCGAGTACCAGCTCATCCAGCAGCACGCCCACGAGCTCGAAGCCCGCGCCGAGCACGAGCGTCTGGTCCGCGAGGCCAAGCAGGTCGCCCGGCTGCGCCGCCGTCCGGTGGCCGCCCGCTTCCAGCGTCGCCCCGTGCGTCAGACGGAATGCTGACGACCCGGCACCAGGACGGTGCCGATGCAGTTCCGGAGGGGGAGGCGCCGCGGGGGAGCGCCTTCCCCTCCGGGCGTTCGCCCCGCGAGATAACCCCTCTCACCAGTGGCTCCGGCTATGGCATGCTCGCCTCCATGCAGCAGATATCGGTGAGTCCCGTCTTCGTCGGCCGCGGCAGCGAGATCACCGAACTGACCGACGCGCTGCGCCGGGCGGGCACCGGCAGCCCGCAGGCCGTGCTGATCGGCGGCGAGGCCGGGATCGGCAAGACCCGGCTGCTGGAGGAGTTCCTCCAGCGGGCCGCCGACGGGGGAGCGGTCACCACGCTCGGCAGCTGTCTGGAGGTCGGCGCCGAGGGCCTGCCCTACGCGCCGCTCGCCGCCGCGCTGCGCCGGCTGCACCGCGCGCTGGGCGCCGAGTTCGAGGCGGCCGCGGCCGGCAGCGAGGGCCATCTCGCCCGGCTGCTCTCCGAGTTCGGCGAGGGGGACGGCGAACCCAACGACGAGTACGGCCGGGCCCGACTGTTCGAGCACACCGCAAGACTGTTCGAACGGTTCGGCGCGGAACGTACCCTCGTGTTCGCCGTGGAGGACCTGCACTGGTCCGACCGCTCCACCCGCGAACTGCTCGCCTTCCTGGTGCGCACCCTGCACCGCTCCCGGGTGCTGCTGGTCGCCACCTACCGCACCGACGACCTGCACCGCCGCCACCCGCTGCGCCCCTTCCTGGCCGAGCTGGAGCGGCTGCGCACCGTGCAGCGCCTGGAGCTGGAGCGCTTCGGCCGCCGCGAGGTCGCGGCCCAGCTGGCCGGCATCCTCGGCACGGGCGCCCCCGACCGCCAGCTGGTGGACCGGATCCTGCGCCGCTCGGAGGGGAACCCGTTCTTCGTCGAGGAGCTGGCCACCGCCTTCGAGGACGGCTGCGGCGCCGGCCTCACCGACTCGCTGCGGGACATCCTGCTGGTCCGGGTGGAGAGCCTGGACGAGGAGGCCCAGAAGGTGGTGCGGATCGCCGCCGAGGGCGGCTCGCACGTCGAACACGCCCTGCTGGCCGCCGTCCTGGCCGACGACGAGGAGGCGCTGATCGAGGCGCTGCGGGCGGCCGTCGGCGCCAACATCCTGCGCCCGGACAGCGAGGGCGAGGGCTACCGGTTCCGGCACGCGCTGGTCCGCGAGGCCGTCTCGGACGACCTGCTGCCCGGCGAACGGCACCGGATCAACCGCAAGTTCGCGCTCGCCGTGGAGGCCCGGCCGCAACTCGTCCCGGCCGACGCGCTGCCCGCCCGGCTGGCCAACTACTGGTACCACGCCCACGACCCGGCCCGGGCCCTGCCGACCGCCCTGGACGCCGCCCGCGCGGCCCGGCGCCGCAACGCCTTCGCCGAGCAACTCGGCATGCTGGAGCGGGGGTTGGAGCTGTGGGACCTGGTCTCCGAGGAGGTGCTGGCGCACACCCTGCGCCCGTACGACTGGGCCGAGACCTACCCGCCCGGCTCCTGCGACCACAGCCCCGCGGACGCGGACTGCGACCGGATCCAGCTGGTCGACGTGCTGGCCGAGGCGGTGGTCGCGGCCCGGCGCTGCGGCGACCGCGAGCGCGGGCTGAGCCTGGCCAAGCGCGGCATCCGGCTGGTCGACGAGGCCGAGCACCCGGTGCGCGCGGCCTGGTTCCGGATCAACCGGGCCCGGATGCTGGGCAACCTGCGCCGCTCCGGGGACGACGAGGAGATCACCCGCGCCCACCGGCTGGTGGAGCACCTGCCGCCGTCCGCGACCCAGGCCGAGGTGTTCGCCCTGGCCGCGGGCGTGGCGGTGGTCCGGGCGCCCCGCCTCGAACACCTCAAACTGGCCGAGCGGGCGATCGGGATCGCCCGGGAGGTCGGCGCCCACTCGGTCGAGGTGCACGCCCGGATGACCCTCGGCAGCCTGCGCTACGACCTGCTGGGCGACGCCGAGGGCGGGCTGGCCGAGCTGACGGCCGCGGTCGAGCGGGCCCGGGCGCTGGGCATCCCGGACCTCCTGCTGCGCGGTATCAACAACCTGGCCAGCATGCAGCGCGGACTGGGCCGGGCCGAGGAGGCCGTCCGACTGGCCCGGGAGGGGCTGGAGTTCGCGGACGGCAACGGGCTGCAGCGCAACATCGGCAACATCCTGACCGGCAACCTGGTCGAGGCGCTCGCCGACCTCGGGCAGGTGCGGGAGGCGGAGGAACTGCTCACCGCCAGCGAGCTGATCGGCCTGCCCGGCTCCCACGCGGAGTTCCTGGACCGGATGCGCGGCGACCTCGCCGTGCTGCGCGGGGACTTCGCGACCGCGGCGACCATGCTGGCGCAGGCCCGGTCGGCGAACCGTTTCGGCCAGGCGCAGCACAGCGTGCCGATCAGCCGCCTGGCGGTGCGGATCGCCGCGCACAACGGGCGGCCGCTGGACGCCCGGGCGGAACTGCTCGCCGCGCTCGCGGAGGACGGGCGGCTCGGTTACGAGTCCGACGTCTACCCGCTGCTGGTGGAGGCCGCCGGGGTGGAGGCGGACAGCCTGGGCGTGCCGGAGACCGGCGCGGGCCGGGCCGAGGCGCTGACCGCGATCGCCGCCGCGGCCGCCCAGCTGCGGCCCCAGTCGCCGCTGCACCACGGCTGGGCCCGGCTGCTGGAGGCCGAGCTGGCCCGGGCCGCGGCCGCGGACACCACCGGGCAGTGGGCGGAGGCGGCCACCGAGCTGCGGTCGACCGGGCTGCCGTACCCGCTGGCGCTCGCGCTGCTGCGCGGCGCCGAGGCCCAGGTGCGGGCCGGGCGGCGCGAGGCCGCGACCGAACTGCTGCGCGAGGCGGGCGAACTGGCGACCGCCCGGGGCGACCGGCCGCTCGCGGCCCAGGTCACCGCACTGGCGGAGCGCGCGGGGCTCACGCTGGCCCCGGTGGAGCGCCCGGCCGCGGCGGCGGGACCGGCCCCGGCGGTCGGGGACTCCTTCGGGCTCACCCCCCGTGAGCGGGACGTGCTCCGGCTGCTCGCCCGGGGCTGGACCAACCGGCAGATCGCCGAGGAGCTGTACATCTCTCCGAAGACCGCAAGCGTGCACGTGTCCAACATCCTGGGAAAGCTGGAGGTCGGCGGCCGTGGCGAGGCCGCCGCGCTGGCCCACCGGCTGCGGCTGTTCCCCGACGACCCGGCCCCCTCGGGCTGGTGAACCCGCAGGTCGCCGACCGTGTCCGAACAGTCGGCGGCCGGGGCCGCCCGGGTGGCCGGGCGCCGTTGCGTGCTCCCGTGCGCGCCGCGTGAGCCCCTGCCCGCGCGCCGCCGCCAACCGGGCCGATCGGTCGGAATCGGGTGCCTTTCCCCGCTCTGTCGCCATTACTCTAAGTTGAGTGTGCGTGTCATTGAGTGACGGAATTGGTGTAGGGTCCCGACCGGGAGCATCGGTGCGGTGCGGTGGCCGGACGGCCGCCCACCCCCTGGGCCGCCGTCCCGACGGGGCGCCAGGCCACCGCGTACGGTCGAGAGGTGCGCGGCCGGTGGTCCGTGGCCGGGGCGCCAGGCCCCGGGCCGGAGGGGGAGAGGCCGAGTGAGCTCCACCGATACGGTGCTGCCCGGATCCGGACGACCGGGCGTGCCGCCCGCCGACACGTCCGCGCCCGAGCCGCCGGGGCCGGTCGGACGCGGTCCGCTGGGCCGGCTCCGGGAGAGCCGCTCGCTGCCCGGCCTGGTCCTCGGCGTGCTCTGCCTGGCCTATGCGCTGGGCGCCGCCACCAGCTGGGGATCCCACCAACTCGCCGCCTTCATGGGTGACTTCGGGCTCGCCGCGGCGGCCCTCGCGGCCGCGCTGTCCTGCCTGGTGTACGGCTGCACGGTCGCCGGCCACGCCCGCCCGGCCTGGCTGCTGTTCGGCCTCTCCTCGCTCATGGTGGCCTTCGGCAACGGCACCTGGGGCTGGTACGAGGTGGTCGTGCGCACCGCGCTGCCGCAGAACTCGCTCGCCCCGTACGCCTTCCTGCTGTTCGCCCCGCTCGCCATCACCGGCGTGCTGGTGCTCGCCCAGCACCCGCGGACGGCGGCCGGCTGGCTGTGCCTGCTGCTCGACGGCTGGCTGATCGCCGGCTCGCTGTTCACCCTCAGCTGGAGCCTGGCGCTCGGCCGGATCGCGGCCGGCGAGGACGGCTCCCCGCTGCGGCTGGCCCTCAACCTGGCCTACCCGGTGCTGGACATCCTGCTGGTCAGCCTGGTGGTGGGACTGCGCTTCGGCGGCCGGGACGGCAACCGGGCGGCGGTGCACACCGCGATGATCGCGCTCGCCGTCACGGTCATCTGCGACGCCCTGTTCACCTCCCCGGAGCTGCACAGCAACTACCACTCCGGCGAACTGCTGGACGCCGGCTGGTTCTCCGGCAGCCTGCTGCTCGCGTGGGCGCCGTGGTCCTCGCGCTGGCGCCGCCCGCTGCGCGAGCACCCCTCGGCCGGCGGCCTGCCGCGCCGCCGGGTGGCCACCACCTTCAGTGCGCTCACGCCCTACGCGGCGGCCGCGGTGTGCACCGCCGGAATCCTCTACAACGCCCTCGGCGGACGGCAGTTGGACCGCGTGGTGGCCGCGGCCGCGTGCACCGTCGGGCTGGCACTGATCCTCAGGCAAGGCGTCATGCTGCTCGACAACCTCTCGCTGGCCCAGGAACTCGCCCACAAGGAGTCGCACTTCCGCTCCCTGGTGCAGGGGTCCAGCGACGTCATCATGATCGCCGGGGCCAACGGCGTGCTCTCGTACGTCTCCCCGGCGGCGCTCGGCGTCTACGGGCGGGACCCGGAGGAACTGGTCGGCGGCAACCTGCTGGACCTGGTCCACCCCGAGGACGTGGACCGGGTGCTCGCCGAGGTCCGCCGCTACCTCGCGCGGGTGCGGCTGGCCGCCCACCGCACCCCGGGCACGGT
Organism: Kitasatospora sp. NPDC001309; assembly: GCF_042896295.1. Lineage (NCBI taxonomy): Bacteria > Bacillati > Actinomycetota > Actinomycetes > Kitasatosporales > Streptomycetaceae > Kitasatospora > Kitasatospora sp. NPDC001309. The sequence continues at coordinate 279,383 of NZ_JBIAXC010000002.1, forward strand.
CGAGCCCTCGGCCCGGGTGGAGTGCCGGATCAGCTCCGGGATCGGGGAGTGGCTGCACGTCGAGTCGACCGTCAGCCGGCACCGCGACGGGCTGCTGCTGAACAGCCGGGACGTCACCGAACGCGTCATGCTCCAGGCCCAGTTGCAGCACAACGCCTTCCACGACCCGCTCACCGACCTGCCCAACCGGGCGTTGTTCGCCCAGCGGCTGCGCGGCGCCCTCGGCACCCGCGGCCAGCAGGGCGGGACGGGCGCCGGCATCGCGGTGCTCTTCCTCGACCTGGACGGCTTCAAGGCGGTCAACGACACCGCCGGCCACCAGGTCGGGGACGAGCTGCTGGTGCAGGCGGCCCGCCGGCTGCAGGGCGCCGTCCGCTGCGGGGACACCGTGGCCCGGTTCGGCGGCGACGAGTTCGCCGCGCTGGTCTGCGGCCCGCTCGGCCGGCTCCAGGTCCAGGAACTGGCCGAGCGGCTGCGGGTCGCGCTCTCCGAGCCGTACTGGATCGGCGGCGTCGAACTCGGCGTCGCCGCCAGCATCGGCATCGCCTTCGGCACCCCCGAACGCGGCCCGGCCGCCGACCCCAGGGCCGCCGCCGACGAGCTGATGCGCAACGCCGACCTGGCGATGTACCGGGCCAAGTCCGAGGGCAAGGGCCGGGTGGTGCTCTACGCCCCCGCGATGCGGGCCGACCTGGAGCGCCGCTCCGAGCTGGAGGAACGGCTGCGGGTGGCCGTCCGGGAGGGCGGCTTCACCCTGCTCCACCAGCCCGTGGTGGACCTCACCAGCGGCGCGGTGACCGCCGTCGAGGCCCAGGCCCGCTGGCGTTCGGCGGGCGGGCTGCTGCTCACCCCGGCCGAGTTCATGCGCTCGGCCGAGCACGGCGACGCGGCCACCCGGTTCTCCCGCTGGCTGGTGCACGAGGCGGTGGCGGCCGCGGCCGACCGCCGCGACCCGGCCGGCCGGCGCCCCGGCGCCCCGGCGCCCGTCCCGGTGGCCGTCCGGCTCTCGATCGAGCGGCTCTGCTCGCCCGGCCTGTACGAGACGGTGGCCGCGGCGCTGCGCGACAGCGGGCTGCCGGCCGGCGAGCTGGTGATCGAGGTGGCCCGGATGGGCCCGGACCCGCTCGCGGACGAGCTCGGCCGCCGACTGGCCGCGCTGCGCAGACTCGGCGTCTCCACCTGGCTGGCCGGCTACGGCGCGGGCAGCGGCTCGCTGGGGGCGCTCGCCCGACTGCCGCTGGACGGGCTCAAGCTGGACCGCACGCTGGTCCAGGACCTGGGCGAGTCCGGGCTCAGCCGCACCCTGGCCGGGCACGCCCTGCGGCTCGGCCGGGACCTCGGGATGGCCACCGCCGCCGAGGGGGTGGACCTGCCCCGGCAGGTCGCCGCCCTCCAGGAGCTGGGCTGCCGGTTCGGCCAGGGCTCGGCCTTCGCCCCGCCGCTGGACGAGACCCGGCTGCGCCGGGCGCTGGCCCGCCGCGGCTACCCGCTGCCCAAGCCGCTCGGCACGCTCTCCGCCCGCCGCGGCTACCTGGCCGCGGACACCCGGACGAGTGGCCGCCCGGACGCCCAGGGGGGCCGTGCCGTACCCCACCACGGGGCCCCCGACCTGCCCGAACACCGGGCCGTGACCGGTCCGGGAGCCGGTCCGCATGGCGAGACGGTCATCCCACCTGCTTGACACGCCACCCCGGACGGGAGGAAGGTCGTTGCCATGCGCACCCGAATTCTCGTACTTGGCGGGCGCGTCGGCTGAGTGGGCTCGCAAGCCCCGCTCGTGACAGACCGACGCGCCACCCCTCGCATGCCCTTGGGCACGAGGGGTTTTTTGTTGCACTGACGCTGTTCCAACCGCAAGACCCCTGGCCCCGACCGCCCCGAGACGTCCGACTCGTCGGAATCGGCGGGACGATTGAGGCAGAGCCGGCGATCGGCCCGGACCGGGACCCCACCCTCGCAGCACCGGGGCCCGCAGCACCGGGCCGGCAAAACCCGAGAAGAGACAGGCAGATGACCGAGCACGCCGCATCCCCCCGCCGCGGGGACACCCCGGCCGCCCAGGCTCCCCAGCACGTCGCCGAGACCATGACCGGCGCCCAGTCGCTCATCCGCTCGCTCGAGGCCGTGGGTGCCGACACCGTCTTCGGCATCCCGGGCGGGGCCATCCTCCCCGCGTACGACCCGCTGATGGACTCGGTCAAGGTGCGCCACATCCTGGTCCGGCACGAGCAGGGCGCCGGTCACGCCGCCACCGGGTACGCCCAGGCCACCGGCCGGGTCGGGGTCTGCATGGCCACCTCCGGCCCCGGTGCCACCAACCTGGTCACCCCGATCGCCGACGCGTACATGGACTCCGTGCCGATCGTCGCGATCACCGGCCAGGTCGCCTCCAAGGCGATCGGCACCGACGCCTTCCAGGAGGCGGACATCTGCGGCATCACGATGCCGATCACCAAGCACAACTACCTGGTCACCGACCCGGCCGAGATCCCCCAGGTGATCGCCGAGGCCTTCCACATCGCCGCCACCGGCCGCCCCGGCCCGGTCCTGGTCGACATCGCCAAGGACGCCCTCCAGGCCACCACCACCTTCCGCTGGCCGGTCGAGACCGCGCTGCCCGGCTACCGCCCGGTCACCAAGCCGCACGCCAAGCAGATCCGCGAGGCCGCGAAGCTGCTGGTCGGCAGCAAGCGCCCGGTGCTCTACGTCGGCGGCGGCGTGCTCAAGGCGAACGCCACCGCCGAGCTGCGGATCCTCGCCGAGCTGACCGGCGCCCCGGTCGTCACCACCCTGATGGCCCTCGGCGCCTTCCCGGACAGCCACCCCCAGCACCTGGGCATGCCCGGCATGCACGGCTCCGTCCCGGCCGTCACCGCGCTGCAGAAGTCGGACCTGCTGTTCACCCTCGGCGCCCGCTTCGACGACCGGGTCACCGGCAAGCTGGACAGCTTCGCCCCGTACGCCAAGATCGTGCACGCGGATATCGACCCGGCCGAGATCGGCAAGAACCGCCCGGCGGACGTGCCGATCGTCGGCGACGCCCGCGAGGTGCTGGCCGACCTGATCGTCGCCGTCCAGGCCGAGTTCGACGCCGGCCACAAGGGCGACTACACCGAGTGGTGGGAGAAGCTCGACGCGTGGAAGAAGACCTACCCGCTGGGCTTCGAGCCGGCCCCGGACGGCCAGCTCTCCCCGCAGCAGGTCATCGAGCGGATCGGCCAACTGGTCGGCCCGGAGGCGATCTACGCGGCGGGCGTCGGCCAGCACCAGATGTGGAGCTCGCAGTACATCCGCTTCGAGAAGCCCGGCACCTGGCTCAACTCCGGCGGCGCCGGCACCATGGGCTACGCCGTCCCGGCGGCGATGGGCGCCAAGGCGGGCCGCCCGGAGTCCGCGGTCTGGGCCATCGACGGCGACGGCTGCTTCCAGATGACCAACCAGGAGCTGGTCACCTGCGCCCTGAACGACATCCCGATCAAGGTCGCGGTCATCAACAACGGCTCGCTGGGCATGGTCCGGCAGTGGCAGACGCTGTTCTACAACCAGCGCTACTCCAACACCGTGCTGCACTCCGGCCCGGAGCACGACGGCATCGCGCCGCCGGCCCAGGGCACCCGGATCCCCGACTTCGTCCTGCTGTCCGAGGCGATGGGCTGCGTCGGCCTGCGCTGCGAGCGCCCCGAGGACCTGGACGCGGTCATCCGGCAGGCGATGGAGATCAACGACCGCCCGGTGGTCATCGACTTCATCGTCCACCAGGACGCGATGGTGTGGCCGATGGTCGCGGCCGGCACCAGCAACGACGAGATCCAGTTCGCCAAGGGCGTCCGGCCCGACTTCGGCGACGACCTCGACTGACGGCCCCTGACACTCCGGAACGACTGAGGAACCACATGTCCAAGCACACCCTCTCCGTCCTGGTCGAGAACAAGCCCGGCGTGCTCGCCCGCATCGCCGCGCTGTTCTCCCGTCGGGGCTTCAACATCGACTCCCTCGCCGTCGGCCCGACCGAGCACCCGGACGTGTCCCGGATGACGATCGTGGTCAACGTCGAGGACCTCCCGCTGGAACAGGTCACCAAGCAGCTCAACAAGCTCGTGAACGTGATAAAGATCGTCGAACTCGACCAGGCCGCTGCGATCCAGCGGGAACTGGTTCTGGTGAAGGTCCGCGCCGACAACGAGACCCGGTCGCAGATCGTCGAGATCGTCCAGCTGTTCCGTGCCAAGACCGTCGACGTGTCGCCGGAAGCGGTGACCATCGAGGCCACCGGCAGCTCGGACAAGCTGGAGGCCATGCTCCGGATGCTGGAGCCTTACGGCATCAAGGAGTTGGTCCAGTCCGGCCTGGTCGCCATCGGCCGCGGCGCGCGTTCCATCACGGACCGCTCGCTGCGCGCCCTCGACCGCAGCGCCTGACCCCAGCGCTGTCTCACCTTCTGAAGTAAACGACCGCACCGCGCCGGGTGCGCATACGGTAGGAAACCGCGTACCCGGCACCAACACGCAAGGAGATGTGCCCCCGTGGCCGAGCTGTTCTACGAAGACGACGCCGACCTGTCCATCATCCAGGGCCGCAAGGTCGCGGTCATCGGCTACGGCAGCCAGGGCCACGCCCACGCGCTGTCCCTGCGCGACTCCGGCGCCGACGTCCGGGTCGGCCTCAAGCCGGAGTCCAAGTCCCGTGCCAAGGCCGAGGAGGCCGGCCTGCGCGTGGTCACCCCCGCCGAGGCCGCGGCCGAGGCCGACGTCATCATGATCCTGGTGCCGGACCCGATCCAGGCCGACGTCTACGAGGCCGACATCGCGCCGCACCTGAAGGCGGGCGACGCCCTGTTCTTCGGGCACGGCCTGAACATCCGCTTCGGCTTCATCAAGCCCCCGGCGGACGTCGACGTCTGCATGGTCGCCCCGAAGGGCCCGGGCCACCTGGTCCGCCGCCAGTACGAGGAGGGCCGCGGCGTCCCCGCGATCGTCGCGGTCGAGCAGGACGCCTCGGGCAAGGCCTTCGACCTCGCGCTGTCCTACGCCAAGGGCCTGGGCGCCACCAAGGCCGGCGTCATCAAGACCACCTTCACCGAGGAGACCGAGACCGACCTGTTCGGTGAGCAGGCCGTCCTCTGCGGTGGCACCGCAGCCCTGGTGAAGGCCGGGTTCGAGACCCTGGTCGAGGCCGGCTACCAGCCGGAGATCGCCTACTTCGAGTGCCTGCACGAGCTCAAGCTGATCGTCGACCTGATGTACGAGGGCGGCCTGGAGAAGATGCGCTGGTCGGTCTCCGAGACCGCCGAGTGGGGCGACTACGTCACCGGCCCGCGCATCATCACCGCCGACACCAAGGCCGAGATGAAGAAGGTCCTGGCCGAGATCCAGGACGGCACCTTCGCCAAGACCTGGATCGCCGAGTACAAGGCGGGTCTGCCCAAGTACAACGAGTACAAGAAGGCCGACGAGGACCACCTGCTGGAGACCACCGGCAAGAAGCTGCGCTCGCTGATGAGCTGGGTCAACGAGAAGGCCTGAGCCTTTTCGTCCCGTATTTTGTAACTTCCTTGTACAAGTAGGCTGCTCTCGTCCGGGTGATTTCGCCGGACGGGAGCAGCCTGGTACCCAGCCCGTCGATACACTCCCGAGTGCGCGTCAGGCCCACAGCGTCGTGCGTCTACCTACGCGGCCATGCCACCTTCCCCGCCCTCACACGCCACCTACGTGCGCCGGGGAACCGGACAGTTAAGGACAACACTGTCGTGAGCACTGTGACCTCCAAGAGCGCCGTCGTACTGATCGCCGAAGAGCTGTCGCCCGCCACCGTCGACGCCCTCGGCCCCGACTTCGAGATCCGCCACTGCAACGGCGCCGACCGCACCGAGCTGCTCACCGCGATCGCCGACGTGGACGCGATCCTGATCCGCTCCGCCACCAAGGTCGACGCCGAGGCGCTGGCCGTCGCCCGCAAGCTCAAGGTGGTCGCCCGGGCCGGCGTCGGCCTGGACAACGTGGACGTGGCCGCCGCCACCAAGGCCGGCGTGATGGTCGTGAACGCGCCGACCTCCAACATCGTCACCGCCGCCGAGCTCGCCTGCGGCCTGCTGATCTCCGTCGCCCGCAACATCGCCCCGGCCAACGCGGCGCTCAAGCAGGGCGAGTGGAAGCGCAACAAGTACACCGGCGTCGAGCTGAGCGAGAAGACCCTCGGCGTGGTCGGCCTCGGCCGGATCGGTGTCCTGGTCGCCCAGCGGATGTCCGCGTTCGGGATGAAGATCGTCGCGTACGACCCCTACATCCAGGCCGCCCGGGCCGCCCAGATGGGCGTCAAGCTGGTCTCGCTGGAGGAGCTGCTGGAGGTCTCGGACTTCATCACCGTCCACCTCCCCAAGACCCCCGAGACGATCGGCCTGATCGGCGACGAGGCGCTGCACAAGGTCAAGCCGAGCGTGCGCATCGTCAACGCCGCCCGCGGCGGCATCGTGGACGAGGAGGCGCTCGCCGCCGCCCTGCGCGAGGGCCGGGTGGCCGGCGCGGGCCTGGACGTCTACGCCAAGGAGCCGTGCACCGACTCCCCGCTGTTCGCCTTCGACAACGTGGTCGCCACCCCGCACCTGGGCGCCTCCACCGACGAGGCACAGGAGAAGGCCGGCATCGCGGTCGCCAGGTCGGTGCGCCTGGCGCTGGCCGGCGAGCTGGTACCGGACGCCGTCAACGTCCAGGGCGGCGTGATCGCCGAGGACGTGCGCCCGGGCCTGCCGCTGGCCGAGAAGCTCGGCCGGATCTTCACCGCGCTGGCCGGCGAGGTGGCCGTCCGGCTGGACGTCGAGGTCCGCGGCGAGATCACCCAGCACGACGTGAAGGTGCTCGAACTGTCCGCGCTCAAGGGCGTGTTCGAGGACGTCGTGGCGGAGACGGTGTCCTACGTCAACGCCCCGCTGTTCGCCCAGGAGCGCGGCGTCGAGGTCCGCCTGACCACCTCCAGCGAGAGCGCCGAGCACCGCAACGTGATCACCGTGCGCGGCACGCTCGGCAACGGCGAGGAGATCGCCATCTCCGGCACGCTGGCCGGCCCCAAGCAGGCCCAGAAGATCGTCGGCGTGGACACCTTCGACGTCGACGTGGCGCTCACCGACCACATGGCCTTCTTCAAGTACGAGGACCGCCCCGGCGTGGTCGGCGTGCTCGGCCGCCACCTCGGTGACGCGGGCATCAACATCGCGGGCATGCAGGTCGCCCGGGACGGCGGCAGCGCGCTCGCCTCGATCACCGTGGACAGCGAGATCCCGCAGGACGTGCTGACGGCGATCGCCGCCGAGATCGGCGCCCGCTTCGCGCGCTCGGTCGACCTGGGCTGACCCCCGTACCGGTCTGACCAGGGCCCGGACCGCCGTTCCATCGGCGGTCCGGGCCCTGGTGCGTTCCCCCGGGTGACAGCCGTCTCAGATACTAGGAAATCCAAGTATTCGTGCAGACACGGCCGGGGCGGGGTCGTACCGTGGAAGGGCCATACGGTGTGCCGCCCCTGTAGCCAGGGTGTGCGGCCCGTGTGCGCGTGCGCCCCCACGGGCAGGCGACCCCTGCCCCCGCGCGTACCTCTCCCACCCCCTGCCGCGCTTGCCCGCGCGCCGCTTCCAAGGAGCCCGGTATGCCCACCACCGCCGACCGCCACGCCACCCCCGCCCCCGCCGCCACCCCCGTCCGCGCCCCGCGCCGCCGCCGGGCCAGCGAGCGGAACCCCTTCGCCGCCGCCGCGCTGCAGCGTTCGCTGGACCGCCGGGACAACGGCGGCGCCACCGGGCACAGCTGAGCGCGGCCGCGGCCGGCCGGTGCCGCCGGTCGGTGCCACCGACCGGACCGCCGATCGGCGTTGATCGGCCTACTGAGCCGACCGGGCTGACGCTGCGTCACTCCATCGGGTGCGAACCGGACCCGTTCGAGGGAAGGCGCTCGCGCCCGTCATCGCGATCATCCTAATTTGGGGCCCCCGGAAGGGTGATCGACGTCCGCGTGGGCGGGCGTCTGCGACACGGCGTGCGGATCAGTCCCCCTCCCGGGGGAGAGCCACCAGTGCGTCTGCCACCCGTCCGCCGACCGGTCGCCCGGATCGGCCTCACCCTGGTCCTGCTGGCCGCCGGAGCTGCGCTCGCCGCCACCCCGGCCGCGGGCGGACCGCCCAGCGCCGGGCCACCCAGCGCAGGACCACCGGGCCGGACGGCCTCCGTCCTGCTCGAACTCGACACCGAGGCGGCCGGACCGGCCTGGCGCAGCGCCGCCGACGGCGCCCGGCGGGCCCGGCGCTCGCCGGACGCCGTCCGCCGGGAGGCCGCCCGGGCGGGCGCCGCCCAGCGCTCCCGGGCCGGGGACGCGCTCGACCGGCTGGCCGGGGCCGTCCACCGGTCGGCGCCCGCCGCCCGCGAGCTCTACCGCACCCGCACCCTGCTCACCGGCCTGGCGGTCAGCCTCCCCGCCGACCGGCTGCCCGCCCTGCGGGCGCTGCCCGGCGTCCGGGCCGTCCACCCGATCGTGAACAAGCAGCGCGACAACGCCTACTCCGTCCCGCTGACCGGAGCCCCCCAGGTCTGGTCGGGCGACACCGCGCCGGACGGGAACACCGGCCGGGGCGTACGGATCGGCATCATCGACAGCGGCATCGACTACACCCACGCCGACTTCGGCGGCCCCGGCACCGAGGAGGCCTTCCGCTCCGTCGAGCGCGGCAAGCCCGCCCCGGCCGCGCTGTTCCCCAACGCCAAGGTGGTCGGCGGCAAGGACCTGGTCGGCGACGACTACAACCCCGACCCGGCCGCCCCCAACCACCAGCCGGTGCCGCACCCCAGCGACAACCCGCTGGACTGCGTGCGCAACGGGCACGGCACCCACGTCGCCGGGACGGCCGCCGGGTACGGCGTCACCGCCGACGGCCACCCGTACGCCGGCCCGTACCGGCCCGGGCTCGACCCGGCCTCGTTCCGGATCGGCCCCGGCGCCGCCCCCGGCGCGCAGCTCTACGCGATCCGGGTGTTCGGCTGCGACGGCTCCACCGACCGGCTCGCCCAGGCCCTCGACGTGGCCGCCGACCCGAACGGCGACGGCGACCTCGGCGACCGGCTCGACGTGGTCAACCTGTCGCTCGGCAGCCGCTTCGGCAGCCCCGACGACGCCGACGCGCTGGCCGTCGACCGGCTCGCCGAACTGGGCACCGTGGTGGTCGCGGCGGCCGGCAACGAGGGCGACGTGTACGGCATCGGCGGCAGCCCCGGCACGGCCGTGCGGGCGGTCACCGTCGCCGCCTCCGTGCACGGGCACGCCGACGTGGACGGCATCACCGTGCTCGCCCCCACCGCGCAGGCCGGGGTCGTCCCCGGCCACTGGAGCGAGCGCTACCAGGGCTGGAGCACCACCGAGGTGACCGGCGGGCTCGCCGTGCCCGCCGACCAGGCGGACGGCTGCACCGAGTTCAGCGCGGCCGACCAGCAGCGCCTCAAGGGCCGGATCGCGGTGCTCACCTGGAACACCCGCGACCCCGACCGGGCCTGCAACTCCGGCCCGCGGGCCGACCACGCCGCCGACGCCGGGGCGATCGGCGCGCTCTACGCCGCGGACAGCGACCACCTGGCCGAGATCTCCGGCAACGACCGGATCCCGGCCGTCCTGCTCGGCCGCGCGGACGGCGAACGGCTGGTGAAGGCCGCCGCCGACGGCGACGTCCGGGTCCGGCTCGCCGCGCCCGGCAATCCGCTGCACGGCTCCGTCGCGCGGAACCAGCCGGCCCGGGTCGACACCCTCACCGACTTCACCTCCCGGGGCATCGGCCTGCCCGGCGTGGTCAAGCCCGACCTCGCCGCCCCCGGGGAGACCATCTGGTCCGCCCTGGTCGGCAGCGGCACCGGCGGCCAGCGCGAGAACGGCACCTCGATGGCCACCCCGCACGTCGCCGGACTGGCCGCGCTGGTCCGCGCCGCCCACCCGGACTGGCCGGTCGAGCAGGTCAAGGCCGCCCTGATGAACACCAGCACGGACACCTACCTGGGCGACGACCGCAGCGGGCCGGTCTACGGCCCCGAGCGCACCGGCGCCGGGCGGGCCCGGGTCGACGGAGCGGTCCGCACCCCGGTGGTGGCCTACGCGGCGGGGGAGGGCGCGGCGCCGGGCGGCGTCGGGGTCTCCTACGGGCCGGTCGAGGTCGGCGGGCCGACCGCCCTGGTCCGCGAGATCGAGCTGGCCAACCACGCCTCCGCGCCGCTGAGTTACCGCACCGGCTACGCGGCCGCCACCGAACTGCCGGGCGCCGCCTTCGAGGTGAGCCCGGCGCGGGTGGAGGTGCCGGCCGGCGGCACCGCGCGGGTGCGGGTCACGCTGTCCGTCCCGGGGCGGCTGGGGCGCACGCCCGATCCGACCATCGACACCGAGCAGGGCGGCCGGGCCCGCAGCTACCGGGGCGAGCTGTCCGGCCGCGTGCTGCTCAGCCCGGTCACCGACGGGGCCCTGCCGCAGCTGCGGGTCCCGGTGTTCGCCGCCCCGCGCCCCACCGGCGACCTCGGCGTCACCGCCTCCGCCCGGACCCCCCGGGACGGCACCCTGGTCACCCTCGGCGGCAGCGCCGCGCCGGGCGCGGCACCCGGACTGGTCAGCGCCTTCGCCCTCGGCGGCGAGGGCGCCCGCTGGCCGGACTGCCGACCCGGCGACGGCAAGGCCGTCGGCCCCGGCGCGGGCGTCCGGCCCGAGGACGCCGGGGAGTCGGCCGAGCCGCCCCAGGAACTCTGCGTCGAACACCCCGGCGACCGGGTCGCGGACCTGCGGGCCGTCGGCGCGGCCGCCGACTCCGACCTGCTGTACGTGGGAGCCCGGCTGTGGGCCCCCGCGGCCACCCCGGTCGGGCTGTACGGGGTGCGGGTGTCGCTGGACACCGACGGGGACGGCGTCACCGACGTGATCCTCAAGGCCGACCGGCTGCGCGGCAGCGACGTCCTGGTCTCCCGGGCCCTGGACGCCCGCACCGGCGCCGAACTCGACGTCCAGCCGCTGAACGCCCGCTGGGGCGACACCGACACCGAGCTGCTGGACAGCGACGTGGTGGTGCTCCCGGTCCGGCTGGGCGCCCTGCCCGGCGTCGGGCCCGGCCACAGCACCGTCCGGTACGGGGTCTGGACCGGCGTGGCCGCCTCCGGCACGCCCGACCCGGCCGACTCCTTCTCCTCGATCGGCCTGCGCGGCACCCGTCCGACCGTCCCGCTGGACGTCCTGCACCCGGCCCTCACCGTGCGGTCCGGCCTCGCCGGTCCGGTCGCGATGGTCACCCCGGCGGGCCCCGGCACCTTCCTCGACGTGCACCGCGCGCCCGGCGACGGCTCCCGGCTCCTGCTGCTCTACCACCTCAACCCGGCGGACCGCCGGGCCCAGGTGCTCGACCTGCCGTGACCTGACGTCAGGGCCCGAGGGGCGGCCCGCCGGAACCCCCGGCGGGCCGCCCCTCGCCCCTGTCCGCCCCTGGCGTCGTCCGCTCAGTCCCGTGCGGCCAGTCGGCGTTCGCGGCGCGGGACGCGGGTGGGGCGGCGGGAGAGCCGGGCGAAGACCGCGACCAGGACGAACACGGCGGCGGTGCCGGAGGCGACGGTGAGGCCCTCGGTGAGGCCGGGCGGGCGGAACGCGCAGGAGACCCGGCCGGCGCCGCCGCCGAGCGGGACGCCGATCATGCCGAGGACCGGGGTGGGCACCACGTGGGCGCCGCCGTCGACGGCGCAGGTCCAGCCCTCGGTGGCGGGGACGGAGAACAGCGCGGTGCCGGTGGAGCCGGCCGGCAGGGCGGCGGTCAGGGTGTGGCCGCCGGCCTCGACCCGGGTGGCGCCGGCGGCGGTGAGCCGGGTGACGGCGGCCGCCAGGGCGTCGGCCCGCAGGCAGCCGATCGGGCGGGCGGGGACCTGGCTGACCACGTCCGAGCGCAGGGTCACCCGGACCGTGCCGTCGGCCGGGACGGTCCCCAGCCGGTGCACGGGCACGGCCGTGGTGGGCTGCTCGCCGTCGCTGCGGAAGTCGGTGCCCAGGCCGCTGACCGTGCCGCGGTACCAGAGCGGGTGGACGTACGCCGTCGAGCCCGGGGTGCAGGCGGCCGTGAACACCGTGCCCTCCGCACCGCCCGGCACCGACCAGCCGCTGGTGCCGTGCAGGGTGGGCGCCGGGCCGCCGGCCGGGACGGGCAGCGGGGCGTCGTACACCTGGCTGCCGAGCAGCGACTCCTGGCGGGACCAGACCGAGGAGGTGGCCGTCCGGGCGCCCGGCGGCAGCACGGTCACCAGGGGCGGCGCGGGGGCCCGGACGGCGGTGAAGCCCGGGGGCCGCGGTGCGTCGTCCAGGTGGGCGCCGACCCCGAACAGCGCCTGGCCGACCGGGTCGGTGACGCCCCCGGTCTGCCGCCCGCCGGCCGTCCAGCCCGCGCCGAGGTCGTGCAGCAGCAGGGCGGCGACGGTCGGCAGGTAGCCGCTGGAGTAGCCGCCGCCCTGGCCGTTCAGCAGCAGCGGGTCGTTGGGGGTGAAGGCGTGCGGGCCGGGGTCGCTGCGCAGGTCCGGCCAGTCGGCGCCGGCCCGCACCGCGGCGTGCCCGGCCCGGACGGCGGCGGGGGAGACGCCGTCGTCGGGGGCCGCGCCGAGCGCCGCGTACCCGGACCAGACGGCGTTGCCGAGCACCGCGCCGCCGATCACCCAGGTGGCCAGCGCGGTCACCCGGCGGTCGGTGTGCCGGCGGTCCAGCGCCGCGAGCGCGGCCAGCAGGACGGCGCCGCCGACCCCCAGCAGCACCCAGGTGGAGGCGTGCACCGAGCCCCGGGCCGCCGCCAGCGCGGCGATCGTCGCGGTCAGCGCGGCGCCGCCCAGCAGGGTCACCCGGTCCGGCCGGTGCGCGAGCGACACCCAACCGGCCAGCACCAGCAGGCCGCTGAGCACGAAGGAGACCCGGTACGGCCCGCCGGCCGGGATCGCCAGGCCGTGCCAGACCAGCACCGTCGGGGTCCAGACGAAGCTCAGCACCACCAGCAGCAGCGCCGCGCACCAGACCGCCCGCTCGCGGACCCGCACCCGGCGGTTGAACGGCAGCCCGCACACCAGCAGCAGGCCGAGCACCCCGATCGCCACGTCCGGAAGCGGCCGCCCGCCGGTGATGGCGGGCAGCAGCTGGGCGAGGTGCCCGTCCAGTCCGGACGGGCCGAGCGGCTGCACCGGGGACTCCGGCTGGGCGCCGCGCGCGGCCCGCACGGCGACGAACAGCACGGGGGCGGCGAGCAGCACCCCGGCGGTGGTCAGGGTGACCGCCCGCCCGGTCGCCCGGACCCGGTGCCGGAACGGGCGCGGGGTGGCGAACAGCCGTACGGCGAACAGGAGTCCGGCGATCAGGGTGGCCAGCGCCGCGGTGTAGAGGTTGCCCGCCCAGGCGAGCGCCACGCACAGCGCGCCGGCCACCCAGCGGCGCTCGTGCAGGCACCAGTCCCCGACCAGGCCGAGCAGCGGCAGCGAGACCAGGCCCCACAGCCACATCGGCGCCCCGCCGCCGATGTCCAGCACCCAGGCGCAGAGCCCGTACCCGACGGCGGCGAACACCCGCAGCCACCGGGGGCCGGGGTGCAGCCGGCCGAGCAGGTGGGCCATCAGGGCGGTGCCGAGGCCGATGGTGGCCAGGGCGACCAGGAAGACGGCGAGGTGCCCCTGGTCGCGGGGGAGGAGCGCGGTCGGCCAGGAGAACGGGTTCATCAGGTAGGCGAAGAAGTCCGCCAGGAACGGGACGCCGTAGCCGCTGTTCCAGTTGAACAGCAGGTCCCCGGTGGCCTGCCCGTGCAGCAGGTCCCACAGGTGCGCGTGGTACGGCACGGCGATCGCGTCGGCCCCGCCCGGCCACCGCCCGCGCACCGCCGCCGCCAGCGCGAAAGCGCCCGTCGCCAGCCCGGCCGCGGCCCCGCAGACCAGCACCTCCCGCCGCCGTTCGGCCTTCACCCACGCGCCCCGTTCTGCCAGGAATCCCGGACCCCGCCACCCTAAGCGCGCCCCCGGCGCACCTCCCGCCACCCGCGCCCCCTCAAAGGGGTGACGCGCCGTCGGGAAGCCCCGGGATCCTCCGCACGAGTCCGAATGCTGGACGTGAGGTGTCAGCCCCTGGGACGGCGGAGTAGGGTCCGAGCATGTCTCGCACCATTCGTCTCGCAGTTGTCCCGGGTGACGGCATCGGCCAGGAGGTGGTGGCCGAAGGCCTCAAGGTCCTCGGCGCCGTGCTCCCCGCCGACGTGAAGCTGGAGACCACCGAGTACGACCTCGGGGCCCGGCGCTACCACCGGACCGGGGAGACGCTGCCGGACGACGTGCTGGCCGAGCTCAAGGCCTTCGACGCGATCCTGCTCGGCGCCATCGGGGACCCGAGCGTCCCGTCCGGGGTGCTGGAGCGGGGGCTGCTGCTCAAGCTGCGGTTCGCCTTCGACCACCACATCAACCTGCGGCCGGGCCGGCTCTTCCCCGGGGTCGCCTCCCCGCTGGCCGGTCAGCCGGCGATCGACTTCGTGGTCGTCCGCGAGGGCACCGAGGGCCCGTACGTCGGCAACGGCGGCTCGCTGCGCACCGGCACCCCGCACGAGGTGGCCACCGAGGTCAGCCTGAACACCGCGTACGGCATCGAGCGCGTGGTGCGCGACGCCTACCGCCGGGCCCAGGCGCGGCCGCGCAAGAAGCTCACCCTGGTGCACAAGAACAACGTGCTGGTGCACGCCGGGCACCTGTGGACCCGGATCTTCGCCGAGGTCGGCGCGGAGTTCCCCGAGGTCACCACCGACTACCTGCACGTCGACGCGGCCACCATCTTCTTCGTGACCCAGCCGGAGCGCTTCGACGTCATCGTCACCGACAACCTGTTCGGCGACATCCTGACCGACCTGGCCGCGGCCGTCACCGGCGGCATCGGCCTGGCCGCGAGCGGCAACATCAACCCGAGCGGCGAGTTCCCGTCCATGTTCGAGCCGGTGCACGGCTCGGCGCCGGACATCGCCGGCCAGGGCAAGGCCGACCCGACCGCCACCGTGCTGTCGGTCGCCATGCTGCTGGAGCACCTCGGCTTCGCCGCCGAGGCCGCCCGGGTGGAGGCCGCCGTCGCGGCGGACCTCGCCGAGCGCTCGGGCGCCCGGTCCACCTCCGAGGTCGGCGACGTGCTCGCCGAGCGAGTAGCCGGCTAGGCCGGCCGGAACCCGAGCGGATCCGGCCGGCCGGGCCGCTCCGCATAACCGCAGCTTGCAGCTCCCCAAGGAGCGGGCAGCTGTTCGGCACGGCCCTCTGGATGCGAGTATCGACAGTGGGCCGTGCCGTTGTGCGTTCGTTCCGGCGTTGGAGAGCCGTAACGTTCCTTCGGCGGTGGCGGCCCGAACGAACCCCACGGTGAAGGAAACAGCCATGAGCACGCCCACCCAGGCGCCCATCACGTTCGACCTCAAGCCCTCCGCCCACCCGCTGTCGGCAGCGGAGCGCCAGGCCCGGCTGACCAACCCTGGCTTCGGCCGCGTCTTCACCGACCACATGGTCACCGTCAGCTGGACCGAGGGCCGTGGCTGGCACGACGCGCAGCTGGTCCCGTACGCGCCGGTGGAGATGGACCCGGCGAACATGACCCTGCACTACGGCCAGGCGATCTTCGAGGGCCTCAAGGCCTACCGCCAGGCCGACGGCTCCATCGCGACCTTCCGCCCCGAGGCCAACGCCCTGCGCTTCCAGGCCTCGGCCCGCCGTCTGGCGATGCCGGAGCTGCCGGTGGAGGCCTTCGTCGAGGCGGTCGAGCTGCTGGTCCAGCAGGAGCGGGCCTGGGTCCCGAACGAGCCGGAGCAGAGCCTCTACCTGCGCCCGTTCATGTTCGCCACCGAGGTCGGTCTGGGCGTCCGTCCGGCGAACTCCTACCTGTTCATGATCATCGCCTCCCCGGCCGGCGCCTACTTCCCGGGCGGCGTCAAGCCGGTCTCGGTCTGGCTCTCCAAGGAGTACGTCCGCGCCGCGCCCGGCGGCACCGGCGCCGCCAAGTGCGCGGGCAACTACGCGGCCTCGCTGGTCGCCCAGGCCCAGGCCGCCGAGAAGGGCTGCGACCAGGTGGTCTGGCTCGACGCCGCCGAGCACCGGTGGGTCGAGGAGATGGGCGGGATGAACCTGTACTTCGTCTTCGGCGAGGGCGCGGACGCGAAGATCGTCACCCCGGAGCTGTCCGGCGCCCTGCTGCCCGGCATCACCCGCGACTCGCTGCTCCAGCTCGCTGCCGACCTGGGCTACGCGGTCGAGGAGCGGAAGATCTCCACGGACGAGTGGCAGCAGGCGAACGCCGACGGCACCCTCACCGAGGTCTTCGCCTGCGGTACCGCCGCCGTCATCACCCCGGTCGGCTCGGTGAAGTCCGCGGCCGCCGACTGGACCGTCGGCACCGGCGAGCCCGGCCCGGTCACCATGGAGCTGCGCAAGGCCCTGCTGGCCATCCAGGGCGGCCAGCGCCCCGACACCCACGGTTGGCTGCACAAGATCGTCTGATCCCACGGACGCCGGGCACCCCCTCCGGCCTGCCCCGTTCCGCATCGCGAGACGGGCGGGCCGGATCCCGGAGGCTGTGCCAAGCTACGGGCGTGTCCTCGCTTTCGCTGATTATTGGCAGCAGGCGCGCCGGTCCGCAGTGACCGCTCCCGCACGACCCGATGCGGAGCGACCACGAGCGTCCAGACCCGCGCGCAGACCTCTCGCACCCGCGAGGGGTCTTTTTGTTTCCTCGGACCGGCCGACGGCCCCCACAAGGGGCCCGGGGACACCGGGGCCGCGCGCGGGATCCTGGACAGTGGAGCCGGGACGAGAATCCGGCAGAGCAGTACGAACCTCCCCGAACGGAGAACCAGGGGTCATGACCGAGGTCAGCCGTACCGACGACAGCTTCCACGTGTTCGACACCACCCTGCGCGACGGCGCACAGCGCGAGGGCATCAACCTGACGGTGGCGGACAAGCTGGCCATCGCCCGGCACCTGGACGAGTTCGGGGTCGGCTTCATCGAGGGCGGCTGGCCCGGGGCCAACCCCCGGGACACCGAGTTCTTCGCCCGCGCCGCCGCCGAACTGGAGCTGCGCCACGCCCGGCTGGTCGCCTTCGGCGCCACCCGCCGGGCCGGCGGCAAGGCCGCCGAGGACCCGCAGCTGGCCGCGCTGGTCGCCTCCGGCGCGCCGGTGGTCACCCTGGTGGCCAAGGCCCACGACCGGCACGTCGAGCTGGCGCTGCGCACCACGCTGGACGAGAACCTGGAGATGATCCGGGACAGCGTCGAGTTCCTCCGCGGCCAGGGCCGCCGGGTCTTCCTCGACTGCGAGCACTTCTTCGACGGCTACCGGGCCAACCGCGAGTACGCCCTGGCCGTGGTGCGCACCGCGCACCGGGCCGGCGCGGACGTGGTGGTGCTGTGCGACACCAACGGCGGGATGCTGCCGGCCGGCGTCCGGGACACCGTCGCGGACGTGATCGCCGCGACCGGCGCCCGGGTCGGCATGCACGCCCAGGACGACACCGGCTGCGCGGTGGCCAACACCCTGGCCGCGGTGGACGCCGGCGCCACCCACGTGCAGTGCACCGCGAACGGCTACGGCGAGCGGGTCGGCAACGCCAACCTGTTCCCGGTGGTCGGCGCGCTGGAGTTGAAGTACGACCGCCGGGTGCTGCCCGAGGGCCGGCTGGCCGAGATGACCCGGATCTCGCACGCGATCGCCGAGCTGGTCAACCTGGCCCCGTCCACCCACCAGCCGTACGTCGGCTTCTCGGCCTTCGCCCACAAGGCCGGCCTGCACGCCTCGGCGATCAAGGTCGACCCGGACCTGTACCAGCACACCGACCCCGAACTGGTCGGCAACACCATGCGGATGCTGGTCTCCGACATGGCCGGCCGGGCCTCGGTGGAGCTCAAGGGCAAGGAGCTGGGCTACGACCTCTCCACCGACCGCGACCTGGCCGGCCGGGTGGTGGCCAAGGTGAAGGAGCAGGAGAACCTCGGCTACACCTACGAGTCCGCCGACGCCTCCTTCGAGCTGCTGCTGCGCGACGAGGTGCGCGGCAGCCGGGACCGCTTCTACCGCCTGGAGTCCTGGCGGACCATCAGCGAGCAGGGCCCGGGCGGGGTCTCCGGCAACGAGGCCACGGTGAAGCTGTGGGCCAAGGGCGAGCGCCGGATCGCCGTCGGCGAGGGCAACGGTCCGGTCAACGCGCTGGACCAGGCGCTGCGGACGGCCCTGGAGGGCACCTACCCGCCGCTGGCCACCTTCGAGTTGGTGGACTACAAGGTCCGCATCCTGGAGGGCCAGCACGGCACCGGCTCCAAGACCCGGGTGCTGATCGAGTCCACCGACGGCACCGCGAGCTGGTCCACGGTCGGTGTGGCCGACAACGTGGTCGCCGCCTCCTGGCTGGCCCTGGAGGACGCGTACACCTACGGCCTGATCCGGGCCGGGCTGGAGCCGGAGGAGCGCTCCGAGCCGTCCGCCTGACCGCTCCCGGCCCGACGGCGGCCCGCCGGACCCGGAGCGGGTCCGGCGGGCCGCCGTCGCGAGGTCCTGCTGCCGCGGGGCCCGGGCCGTGGGCCCCGGCCGTCGCGAAGTCCCCGGCCCGTCAGCGGAGTCGGGCGAGGAGGGCGTGTTCGACGAGGGTGATGAGGGCGCTCTTGGCGCTGTCGCGTCGGCGGGCGTCGAGCGTGATGACGGGGGTGTCGGGGCCGAGTTGGAGGGCTTCGCGGACTTCGTCGCCGGTGTGGGGCTGGTGGCCGTCGAAGCCGTTGAGGGCGACGACGAAGGGCAGGCCGCTGTTCTCGAAGTAGTCGAGGGCGGGGAAGCAGTCGGCGAGGCGGCGGGTGTCGACGAGGACGACGGCTCCGATGGCGCCTCGGACGAGGTCGTCCCACATGAACCAGAAGCGGTCCTGTCCGGGGGTGCCGAAGAGGTAGAGGATGAGGTCTTCGTCGAGGGTGATGCGGCCGAAGTCCATGGCGACGGTGGTGGTCGTCTTGCCGGAGACGTGGCTGATGTCGTCGATGCCGGCGGAGGCCGAGGTCATGACGGCTTCGGTGCGCAGGGGGTTGATCTCGGAGACGGCGCCGACGAGCGTGGTCTTGCCGACGCCGAAGCCGCCGGCGATGACGATCTTCGCGGAGGTGGTGGCGCGGGTGGGGGCGGCCGCGTTAGAGCTTGCGAAGTCCACTGAGGACCCTTTCGAGCAGCGTGACGTCGGGCTGGTTTCCGGATTCGCCCCCGGAAGCGGGCTGGTGGATGGCGACGAGGCCGGCCTCGGCCAGGTCGGCCACGAGGATCCGGGCGACTCCCAGGGGAAGTGAGAGCAGCGCCGAGACCTCGGCGACGGACTTGACCTCCGTGCACAGCGTGCAGATCCGCTGGTGCTCGGGGAGGAGGGTGGACAGGCGCTGCGGATCGACGTCGGCGGAGACCAGGGCCTCCAGCGCGAGTTCGTAGCGGGGCCGGGTGCGACCACCGGTCATGGCGAACGGTCGGATCAGCGGGCCGGAGTCCTGCTCGTCCTCGAACTCCTCGACGTACCCGGGCTCCTGGGCCGGCCGGTGGCCGGGGGCCTGGGCGGGCACCTGGCCGGGCGGCGTCGGGTGGCCGGGCGGCGGGGTGTCGAAGGCGGGCTGCGGCCGGGCGTACGGGTCGTACTGCCCGTACTGCTCCTCGGGCCGGGCGTACGGGTGCTGCTGGGGCTGCCCGTACTGGTGCCGACCGTACTGCTGACCGTGGCCGGCGCCGGGTGCTCCGAAGGCGTCGTGGCCCGTGCCAGGGTACGGAACGCCGTACTGGCCGCTGCGGTCGTCGGGCGGTGTCACGGTTCCTCTCCTCACAAGGTGCGGCGGTGCGGTGCGGGCTTCGGTACGAGTCCGGAGCCGGTGGTGCGAAGGCCGTACAACGTCCGAACCCGAGCCCGCCGAAGCGGGCCCGGGAAGGACGCGGAGGTACTTCGAATACCTGGACGGTATCCGACGAACCGTCAGTGCAGGAGACTGCCCTGGAGTTCTGCGCGGAGCGCGGGGGTGAGGACGGCGCCGGCCCGGTCGACGAGCAGGGCCATCTCGTACCCGACCAGACCGATGTCGGAGTCGGGGGAGGCGAGCACCGCGAGGGCGGAGCCGTCGCTGATGGCCATCAGGAACAGGAAGCCGCGCTCCATCTCGACGACGGTCTGGTTGACCTCGCCGCCTTCGAAGATCCGGCTGGCGCCGGAGGTGAGGGAGGTGAGGCCGGAGGCGACGGCGGCGAGCTGGTCGGCGCGGTCGCGCGGGAAGCCCTCCGACATGCACAGCAGGAGGCCGTCCGCCGAGACCACCACGGTGTGGGACACCCCGGGGGTGTTGTCCACGAAATTGGTGATCAGCCAGTTCAGGTTCTGTGCGGCCTGGCTCATCTGAGTCAACTCAACGCTCCTGGTGGTTCGAGCCGCCGAAGAGATCGGTGCTCCGGTTCTGTCCGTTGCCGGACTGGTCTACCTGATCGGGGTCGATCCGGAAGCTTCCGGTGTTGCCGGCGCTGCGGCCCTGCTCGACGCCGCGGCGCAGGTTGGTGAGGCGGCCACGGACCTCCTCGGGGCTGCGGGAGACCTGCGGCCCTTCCTGCGGGGTCGGCTTGGCGTTGCCGGGCACCAGGTTCTGCTTGGGCACGCGCCGGGGCAGTCCGGCCCCGGTGGTGCCGGCGGACGAGGGCTCGCGCAGCTGCTCGGCCCGCTGCCAGTCACCGTCGTTCGGCGACTGCCAGGGGGAGGCGGTCGGGCCGGTCGGGCCGTAGCCGCCCAGTGCGGACACGTCGTGGCCGCGGGACTCGACGGGCGCCGAGGTGTCCTTGGCGCCGGCGAACCAGTTCGGGGTGTCCCCGGACGGGGTCAGACCGACCGGGGCGCTGCCCGGGCCGCCGCCCGCCAGCTGCTGGCCGGGGCGGCGCTGGGGCAGCCCGGACGGCAGGGTGGCGGCGGGGGCCGGCGCGGGCTCGGCGGTGGGCAGGGCGGGCGGCTCCGGGGTGTACGGGTGGCCCGCGGGGGCCTCCACGGCCTGGTGGCCGTAGCCGTCCTGGGCGTACTCGTCCTGCTGGTAGCTGTTCTGGTCGTAGCCGTAGCGGTCGTCGGCGTAGCCGTCCTGCTGGTAGCCCTGCTGCGGGTACTGGCCGTAGCCGTCCTGGGCGTACTCGTCCTGCTGGTAGCTGTTCTGGTCGTAGCCGTACTGCTCGTCGGCGTAGCCGCCCTGCTGGTAGCCCTGCTGCGGGGCGTACTGGTCGTAGCCCTGCTGGTAGTCCTCCTCGACCTCGGCGTCCAGCACCTGCTCCTGCGGGCCGCCCTCCAGGGCCGCGCGGCGGACCTGGTCGAGGCGCTGCGAGCGCTGGACGGCCTCCAGGGCCGGGCTGAACCCGGAGGAGCCGGCGTTGCCGATGCCGGTGAGGTGGTCGTCGAAGCCGAGCTCGGCGGCGCTGCGGCCGCCGTTGTCCGGGGCCCACTCGGCGGTCGGCTCCTGGTCGGCGAAGATCCGGGAGACGGTGAACTGCTCCTCCGGCTCCGGCGCCATCGCGGACTTGGTGACGAACGGCGGGAGCATGACGAGCGAGGTGGTGCCGGCGGACTCGCCGGACGGGCGGAGCTGGACGCGGACGTCGTGCCGCTGGGAGAGCCGGCCGACCACGAAGAGGCCCATGCGGCGGGAGATGGTGGCGTCGACCGTGGGCGGCTCGGCCAGCTTCTCGTTGATCTCCGCGAAGTCGTCGGCGGTGAGGCCGATGCCCTTGTCGTGGATCTCGACCAGCACCCGGCCGTCCGGCAGGCGGGTCGCGTTGACCAGCACCCGGGTCTGCGGGCTGGAGAACGAGGTGGCGTTCTCCAGCAGCTCGGCGAGCAGGTGGACGAGGTCGGTCACGGCGGCGCCGACGACCTCGACCTCGGGGATGCCGGACAGCTCGACGCGCTCGTACTGCTCCACCTCGGAGGCGGCGGCGCGCAGCACGTCGACCAGCGGGACCGGGGTGTTCCAGCGGCGGCCGGCCTCCTCGCCGGCGAGGACGAGGAGGTTCTCACCGTTGCGGCGCATACGGGTCGCGAGGTGGTCCAGCTTGAAGAGGTTCTCCAGCTGGTCCGGGTCGGCCTCGTTGTTCTCCAGGTCGGTGATCAGTGCCAGCTGGCGCTGGATCAGGCCCTGGCTGCGGCGCGACAGGTTGGTGAAGATCGCGTTGACGTTCCCTCGCAGCAGGGCCTGCTCGGCGGCGAGCGCCACGGCCTGCTGGTGGACCTGGTCGAAGGCCCGGGCGACTTCGCCGATCTCGTCCTTGCCGTGCAGCGGGATCGCGCTCACCGAGGTGTCGACCCGGTCCGGGTCGGTCTTGGAGAGCTTCTCGACCAGGTCCGGCAGGCGGTGGTCGGCGATCTCCAGGGCGGCGCTGCGCAGGGTGCGCATGCCGAGGATCATCGAGCGGGCGACGTAGCCGGTGAGCAGGCCGGCCAGGATCAGTGCGGCGACGACGATGACCGTGTTGAGGATGGCGTCGTAGAGCGCGTTGTCCTTGAGGTTGCGGGAGTCGGTGAGGACGGCGTCCAGCAGCGCGACTTCGGTGTTCCGCAGGGCCTGGATGTGGGTTCCGGCGGCCTGGTTCCAGTTGTCCGGGGTCAGACCGGAGTTCTTGGCCTCGGCGTACGCGGCGTCGGCGGCGGCCTTGCCCTTCTGCTGGCCGATGGCGGCGGCCTCGGCGTAGTTGGCGGCCAGCGCCAGCAGGCCCCCCATGGTGGGCGCGGTGCCGTTCGGCATCTTGTACGCCGAGCGGTCCTGGGCGGTGGCCAGGGCGACCTGGGCGTCCGCGTACTTGCGGGCGTCCTCGGGGGCGGCACCGGTGTTGAACTCGGAGAGCGAGACCTGTTCCAGCTTCTCCGCGACCAGGATCTGCTGGGTCATGTCCTGGTTCTCGTAGCGCGTGGTCACGCCCTGCGAGGCACCGACCAGCAGGCTCAGCATCAGCGAGCGCTGGGTCGAGGCGGAGGCCTTGGCCAGCGACATCGCGTAGATCGCGCGGCCCTTGCTGGTGGCGTTGGCGGAGCCGTTGCCGACCGAGTTGTCGTAGGCCAGCAGCGGCGCGAACATCGCCGAGTAGGCGCTCGCGGTGGCGCTGGCGAACAGCTCCCTGCCGTACGCGACCTGCCGCAGGTGCGGGAGGTCGACCACGAGGGTCTGGAAGGCCTCGTGGCGGCGCGGGAGCTCGCCGGACTTGTCGGAGGCGTCGTACGCGGCGTTGTAGGCCTTGAGCGCGGCGTCGGTGTCGGCGCGGCGCTTGGCGACCTCGTTGTTCGGGTCCTGCCCGGTGAGCAGGGGTATCAGGGTCTTGTCGCGCTCGTTCTCGAGCGCCTCGGCGAGTTCGGTCGCCGCCTTGGCGAGCTCGGCGGTCTTCTCGGCCTTGGAGGCCTTGATGTAGCCGTCGACCGAGGTGTTCACTCGCAGACCGCCGAAGACGAGACTGATGATCACGGGGATCAGCAGGATCGCGATCAGTCGGGTCGGCACGCGCCAGTTGCGCGGACGGAGGAAGTCGTACCGGCTGGACGGCCCGCCTTCGCCGGACTGACCCGCCGCACCCGTGCGCGGCTCCGTGGAGGCCGTCGGGGGCTTGGGGGCCGGGGTGGTCTGGGGACGCTCCTCGGTGGGAGTGAACGCGGAGAATCCGGCCGGTTCCGCGGCGCCGCCGTTCGGCGCGCTCTGGCGGGGCTCGGAGCGCCGCTGCGGGGCGGGTTGCTGCTTACGCCTCACTCGACTACTACCTCTCGGCCGACTTGCCGGCCATGGATCAATCCAGCGCTACCCCCGGGGCCCTGGCCCGCCGCCGGACGGCCGGAGCGGGATGTTCAGGGGTAGCTGGAATTTCAGCACGTGCAGGGATGGGGGACAAACAGCCGTCGCAAGGCACCCGCGTCGGAACAATACGGACAATCAACGACATGACGGAGCAAAACCGTGGTGATCTGGCGCTGAGTGACGCTGATTCGCCACGCTGCGTCATTGTTGATCACAAAATGCCTACCGAACTGTTATCCGCTGCTTATACACGGGTCTTGCGCGCGGCCCCGGGAGGACACCGGCCGGTAAAGCACCGCCGCCCCGGCGACCCGTCAGTGTGACGGTTCGCCGGGGCCGCTCGGTTCCCGCGGGTGCTCGCGCGCCCACCGGTGCCCGTGTGCCCGGCTCGTCAGCGGAGTCGGGCGAGGAGGGCGTGTTCGACGAGGGTGATGAGGGCGCTCTTGGCGCTGTCGCGTCGGCGGGCGTCGAGGGTGACGACGGGGGTGTCGGGGCCGAGTTGGAGGGCTTCGCGGACTTCGTCGCCGGTGTGGGGCTGGTGGCCGTCGAAGCCGTTGAGGGCGACGACGAAGGGCAGGCCGCTGTTCTCGAAGTAGTCGAGGGCGGGGAAGCAGTCGGCGAGGCGGCGGGTGTCGACGAGGACGACGGCTCCGATGGCGCCTCGGACGAGGTCGTCCCACATGAACCAGAAGCGGTCCTGTCCGGGGGTGCCGAAGAGGTAGAGGATGAGGTCTTCGTCGAGGGTGATGCGGCCGAAGTCCATGGCGACGGTGGTGGTCGTCTTGCCGGAGACGTGGCTGATGTCGTCGATGCCGGCGGAGGCCGAGGTCATGACGGCTTCGGTGCGCAGGGGGTTGATCTCGGAGACGGCGCCGACGAGCGTGGTCTTGCCGACGCCGAAGCCGCCGGCGATGACGATCTTCGCGGAGGTGGTGGCGCGGGTGGCGGCGGCCGCGTTAGAGCTTGCGAAGTCCACTGAGGACCCTTTCGAGCAGCGTGACATCGGGCGTTCCGCCCGACTCGCCCGCGGCGGCGGGCTGGTGGATGGCGACGAGACCGGCCTCGGCCAGGTCGGCCACGAGGATCCGGGCCACACCGAGCGGAACGCCGGCCAGTGCGGAGATCTCCGCGATGGACTTGACCTCGCGGCAGAGACCGACGATCCGGGCGTGCTCGGGCAGCAGCCCGGTGGTGCGCTCGGCCGAGCCCGTGGTCGAGATCAGGGCCTCGATCGCGAGCTGGTAGCGGGGGCGGGTCCGGCCGCCGGTCATCGCGTAGGGGCGGACCAGCGGCTGCTGCTCGTAGCCGTCGGACTGCTGCCCGCCGTAGCCGCTGCCGTACCCGTTGCCGTACGAGCCGGCGGGTGTCGAGGGCGGGGTCATGGGTCCTCCTTGTGCTGCGGCCTTGGGCAGCCGGTTCCAGCTGGGGCGGTGCCAGCTGAGGCGGGATCAGCTGCCTGAGGGTAGCTGAGGGTGAGGCGCCGGGTCCGGTCGGGTCGGACCCGGTGCGGGGTGGAACGGTGGATGGTCCGCGTGGGTTCCGGTCAGTGCAGGAGACTGCCCTGGAGTTCCGCGCGGAGTGCGGGGGTGAGGACGGCGCCGGCCCGGTCGACGAGCAGGGCCATCTCGTACCCGACCAGACCGATGTCGGAGTCGGGTGCGGCCAGGACGGCGAGGGCGGAGCCGTCGCTGACGGCCATCAGGAACAGGAAGCCGCGCTCCATCTCGACGACGGTCTGGTTGACCTCGCCGCCCTCGAAGATCCGGCTGGCGCCGGAGGTGAGGGAGGTGAGGCCGGAGGCGACGGCGGCGAGCTGGTCGGCGCGGTCGCGCGGGAACCCCTCGGACATGCACAGCAGGAGGCCGTCGGCGGAGACCACCACGGTGTGGGACACCCCGGGGGTGTTGTCCACGAAGTTGGTGATCAGCCAGTTCAGGTTCTGTGCGGCCTGGCTCATCTGGTTCAACTCAACGCTCCTGGTGATCTGCGCCGTTGCCGTCGCTCCGGCCACCGAAACTATCGAATCCGGGCTGCTGGGCACCATGCTGGGAGCCCGGCTGGTTGGCGGCCTGCTCGGCCCCGGCCCGCCGGCCCTGCTGGATGCCGCGGCGCAGGTTGGTCAGGCGGCCGCGGACCTCCTCGGGGGCCCGGGAGACCTGGGGACCGGTCAGCGGCGAGGCCTCGGCGGTGCCGGAGACCAGGTTGGCCTGCGGGGTCCGCCGGGGGAGGCCGGACATGGTGACCCCGCTGGTCGAGGGCTCGCGGACCTGCTCGGCACGGCGCCAGCGCTCGTCGTTCGCGGACGGGCGCCAGGGCGCGTCACCGACGCCCGGCTGCGGCGGCTGCGGCTGGCCCTGCGGGGCCTGCTGCTGGGGGGCCTGCTGGGCCTGCGGGGCCTGCTGCCGGGGCGCCTGGCCCTGGGGGGCCTGGGGGCGCTCCTGCCGGGGCTGCTGCTGCGGGGCCCGCTGCGGCCGGCCCGGCTGCTGGAGGTCCGGCTGCTGGATGTCCGGCGCGGAGGTGCCGGGGCGGCGCGGCTGGTACGAACGGGGCCGGCCCTGCGGCTGGCCGTCGGCCTGCTGCGGGTACCAGGGCTGCTCGCCGGTGGCCTCGGACGGGCCGGTCGGCAGGGCCATCGGCTCCTGGCGCTGCGGCTGCTGCGGCGCCTGCTGCTGCGGGGCCGGCTGCGGCTGCTGGGGCTGCGGCTGGGCCGGGCCCGGCACGTTCGGCAGCACCGGCTCCACCAGGCCGAGGCCCAGCGGGTCCCGCGGGTCGATCTGGCTGGCCTCGAAGCGCGGCCGGGCGAACTGCTGGGTGCTCTCCACCGACGCCGGCTCGGCCGACGGCAGCGGCTGGGGCTGCTGCTGCGGGGGCAGCTGGGGCTGGGGCTGGCGGCCCTGCTGGGGCGCCTCCGGGCCGGGACGCTGCGGGCGGCGCTGGCCCTGCGGACCCTGAGGCCCCTGGGGGCCCTGCGGACCGGGCCGGCCCGGCTGACCCGGGCCCTGCGGGCCCTGCTGGCCGGGGGTGCGCTGCGGCAGGCCGTCCTGCGGACGGTTGCCCGGACGGGCACCCTGCTGCGGGGCGCCGGGACCGCCGGGGCGGCCGTGCTGCGGCTGCTCGCCGGTCCGCGGCGCGGGAGCGCCCGGAGCACCGTCGAACTCGCCGCCGGGACGCGGACGTTCCTGGCCGGGGCGGCCCTGGCCGCGGCGCGGCAGGCCGTTCGGGCCGCCCTGCGGCGGGCCCTGACGGCCGGGGGAGCGCTGCGGCAGCGCGCCCTGCGGCGCCTGCTGCGGCTGGCCGGGGCCCTGCTGACCGGGGCCCTGCTGACCGGGCTGGCCGGGGGCCTGCTGGCCGGGTCCCTGCGGGCCCTGACCCTGCGGCGCCGTGGCCGGTCGGCCCTGGCCGCGCCGGCCCGGCTGACCCGGGCCCTGCGGGCCCTGCTGGCCGGGGGTGCGCTGCGGCAGGCCGTCCTGACCGGACCGGCCCGGAGCCTGCTGGCCCTGCGGGGCCGGGGGGGTCTCGCGCAGCGACTGGCCGACCTGACGGGTCGGCAGTCCGGCCGGCCCGCCGGTCCGGCCGCCGGGCGCACCCGGGCCGGTCGGCGCGGCGGGGGCGGACGGACCGCCCTGGCCGAGCTGCGGACGGCCGCCCTGCGGGGCACCGCCCGCCGGGCCCTGGCCGAGCGCGGCCGGGCCGCCCTGGCGGGCGGGCGGCACCTGGCGCTGCTGGCGCGGCGTCGGGGCGGCCCCGCGCTGCTGCTTGCCCGGTGCGCCGGGGCCGGGACGGCCGCCGGGGCCGCGCCGGTCGGCGGAGTTGGTGACGTCGACCGGGAGCATGACCAGCGCGGTGGTGCCGCCGGAGTCGCTCGGACGCAGCTGGATCCGGATGCCGTGTCGCAGGGACAGGCGGCCGACCACGAAGAGGCCCATGCGGCGGGAGACCGAGACGTCCACCGTCGGCGGGTTGGCCAGGCGCTCGTTGATCTCGGCCAGGTCGTCCGGGCTGAGGCCGATGCCGGTGTCGTGGATCTCGACCAGCACCCGGCCGTCCGGCAGGGCGTGGCCGGTGACCCGCACGCGGGTCTGCGGGCTGGAGAACGAGGTGGCGTTCTCCAGCAGCTCGGCGAGCAGGTGGACGAGGTCGTTGACGACGCGGCCGGCGACCTCGGCCGACGGCACGGCGGCGAGTTCGATGCGCTCGTACTGCTCCACCTCGGAGGCGGCGGCGCGGAGCACGTCGACCAGCGGGACGGGGCGGGTCCAGCGGCGGCCCGGGTCCTCACCGGCGAGGACGAGGAGGTTCTCGCCGTTGCGGCGCATGCGGGTCGCGAGGTGGTCGAGCTTGAACAGGTTGGCCAGCTGGTCCGGGTCGGCCTCGCGGCTCTCCAGCTCGGAGATGAGCGACAGCTGGCGCTGGATGAGGCCCTGGCTGCGGCGCGAGAGGTTGGTGAACATCGCGTTGATGTTGCCGCGCAGGAGGGCCTGCTCGGCGGCGAGGCGGACGGCCTCGCTGTGCACCATGTCGAACGCGTGGGCCACGTGGCCGATCTCGTCGGTCGAGTCGACGGCGACCGGCTCGACCGTGGTGTCGACGTCGTGCGGGTCGCTCTCGGAGAGCGTCTTGACCAGCTCGGGCAGGCGGCGCTCGGCGACGTCCTCGGCCGCGGTCTGCAGGCGGGTCAGCGAGCGCACCATCGAGCGGGCGATCAGACCGGCGCCGCCGAGGGCGATGATCAGGGTCAGGGCGACGGCGGCACCGATGATCAGGGCCTCGGTGTCGGCCTGGGACTGGAGGTCCTGGGCCTTTCCGTCGAGGTCCTCGATCAGCTTGGCCTCGATCCGGCGCTCGGCCGTGATCTTGGTGGTGGCCTTCTCGTACCAGTCCTTGTACGAGACCGCCTCGGTCTGGTGGATGCCGCCCGGCTGGAGGATCGAGCGCGAGTAGCGGTCCGCTTCGGCGATGACGTTGTTGTAGCTCAGCTGGCCGCGCAGGTTGTCCAGGTCGTGCGAGGTGTAGATGTTGTTGAAACTGGTCAGCGCGTTGTCGTACGTGGTGCGCAGGCGGATGCCGAAGGACTCGTCGCTCGCGCTCAGGTCGGGGGCCTTGGGGTTGCCCAGACCGGCGCTGATCAGCGCGCGCTGCTGCGAGGTGGCGTCCTTGGCGAGCGAGAACTGCTGCAGCGCGCGGGTGGCGATGAGCAGGTCCTGGTTGTTCGAGGCGAGCGCGATGTCCTGGGTGATGCCCAGGAGGTCGCGGATGATCACGTCGTACGCGGTGATCGTCGCCTGGATGTTCTGGTTGTTCTGGTACGGCGTGTTGCGGGCGTCCGCGATCGAGTTCAGGTCCTTGCGGATCTGGAACAGCAGCGCCTTCCCGCCGGAGAGCTGGAGGTTCTCGAACTTGTCGGAGGAGGCGGTGAAGGTGCGGCTGAGGTCGTCGGTGCTCTTGCGGGCGGCGACGATCTCGTCGTCCAGCGGGTCGTTCGGCCGGTTGGTGATGTAGCCGGCGCTGATGTCGCGTTCGGTCTGCAGGGCGTCCGCGAGGTTGGTCGCCTTCTTGGCCAGGTCCGACAGGTTGGCCATCTGGGCGAGCTGCTGCGAGTTCTGCATCGAGGTCTGGATGCGCAGGCCGCCGAGGACCAGCGAGACCATGACCGGCAGCGCGAGCAGGGCGATCAGTCGGGTGCGGATGCGCCAGTTGCGCATCGCGAGCCGGCTCAGACCGGTGGCGCGGCGCCTGGTCAGGGTGGTCCGGAGCTTGTCCCGGGCGGACTTCCGTTCCTGGCCGTCGTCGTCCGGCCGGGCGAGGGCCTCGGGCGTCACGGGGTCGGTCGGGCCGCCGGGGGCCGCCGCCTGTTGAGGGGCTGCCACGGGCTCGCGCGACTCCGGGTTACCCGCGGCGCCGCTACCCCTTTTGAAACGTCCCTGCACTGGCGTCGCAACCTCTGGACCGGGCGTCCCGCCGCGTCGCCACGGCCTGGACGGTGTCGAGTTTCCTTCCGCACCCCGGCCGGTCCGGGAGAGCGGGTCGCCGGGGTGGACTGCTCCCTACCCACGGTCCGTGGCATTCCAGCACAGCGAGGGAATCCCAACAAGGGCCGCCGGAACCGACGGTCGGGTACTACCGACCGCATGCGTGATCTCACTGACTGTGCGGTAACCGGACCGGAATACCGCCTTTTTCGGACACTCGCCGGATACATGCCAACGTGGCCGGAGATCGACAAGAGTCGCAGACCTGCCGGAATGACCGTTCCGGGCGAATTGTCGGGAAATTCCGATCCGGCAATATGTCGGATATTCGTGATTTGTGCGTCAATTTGTGAGCAAAATCACAGGTGAATGTGTAGCTTTGGTCACGGCCCGTATGGAAAGAGATCTCGTAACCTTGGCTGTCTCCTGAGCACGGCCCCGATCAGCCTGCCCAGAACCCCTCCGAATCAATCGGAATCACGCAGGCCGGTGCGGATCCCTGGCGGACCGCCCGGCCACGACCACGAGGTGCTCTCGATGTCCCTGGCGAAGAAGGCCACCAAGTCCACGCTGTCCTGCCGCTCCACGGCGAACCCGCGCCGGACCACGCTGGCCTCGGTCGAGGACTTCAGCAGGATCCCGGGTGCCCGCAAGCCCGAGGACGTCGTCACCTACGGCACCGAGCTGCCGGCCGTCACCGCCAACCCGCGCCGCGTCCAGCTGATGGT
This sequence comes from Kitasatospora sp. NPDC001309, assembly GCF_042896295.1. Taxonomy (NCBI): domain Bacteria; kingdom Bacillati; phylum Actinomycetota; class Actinomycetes; order Kitasatosporales; family Streptomycetaceae; genus Kitasatospora; species Kitasatospora sp. NPDC001309. The sequence continues at coordinate 309,901 of NZ_JBIAXC010000002.1, forward strand.
CGCCCCCGTCATCACCCCCCGGGACTGATCCCGCCCCTGGCGCGACCCGAGGGCGCCGTCACCGCGAACAGCGGTGGCGGCGCCCTCGTGCGTCCCGGGTCGGGGCCCTCCCGCCCCGACCGCGCTGAACAGGGCCGAAGGGGTCGCGGGAGGCCCCACGCGATAGCCTGGGCGCGATTGACGGGGCCGCGCCCGTGGCGGGCGGGGCGCCCAGCAGCGCCCGGGGGCGCCCCGGGCGGCCGACGAAGCGAGGGGTAGCCCAGCCGTGCGCATTGCCAGGTTTTCCGTCCGGGAGGGGAGCCCTGCCGCCGGCAGCGTTTCCTTCGGCGTGGTCGAGGGGGATCCGTCCCGGCCCGACTCGCTGGTCGTGCACGAGCTGGCCGGTCACCCGTTCGGCCAACCCCAGCCCACCGGTGAGAGCTACCGCTTCCAGGACGTCCGGCTGCTCAGCCCGATGCTCCCCAACAAGATCGTGGCGGTCGGCCGCAACTACGCGGCGCACGCGGCGGAGCTGGGCAACGACGTCCCGGACGTCCCGCTCACCTTCTTCAAGCCGTCCACCTCGGTGATCGGCCCGACCGAGAACATCGCGTACCCGCCGTTCTCCTCGGACGTCCACCACGAGGCCGAACTCGCCGTGGTGATCGGCCGGATGTGCCGCGAGGTGCCGCTGGACCGGGTGCCCGAGGTGATCCTCGGCTACACCTGCGCCAACGACGTCACCGCCCGGGACGTCCAGCAGCGCGAGGGCCAGTGGGCCCGGGCCAAGGGCTTCGACACCGCCTGCCCGCTGGGCCCGTGGATCGAGACCGACCTCGACCCGTCCGACCTGGCGATCACCTGCACGGTCAACGGCGAGCTCCGCCAGACCGGCCGCACCTCCCTGATGATCCGCTCGGTCGCCGAACTGGTCGTCCACATCTCCGAGGCCATGACGCTGCTGCCCGGCGACGTCATCCTCACCGGCACGCCCGCAGGGGTGGGCCCGCTCAACGTCGGCGACGAGGTCGCCGTCTCCATCGAAGGCATCGGCACTCTCGCCAACAAGGTGATCAAGCGTGGCTAACACTGACCCGGCCGTCCGGGTTCGCTTCTGTCCGTCCCCGACCGGCAACCCCCACGTGGGCATGGTCCGCACGGCCCTGTTCAACTGGGCCTACGCCCGCCACACCGGCGGCAAGCTGGTCTTCCGGATCGAGGACACCGACTCCGCCCGCGACTCCGAGGAGTCGTACACCCAGCTGCTGGAGGCCATGAGCTGGCTCGGCCTGGACTGGGACGAGGGCCCGGAGGTCGGCGGCCCGCACGCGCCGTACCGCCAGTCGCAGCGGATGGACATCTACGCCGACGTCGCCCGCCGCCTCCAGGAGGCCGGCCACGCGTACCACTGCTACTGCAGCACCGAGGAGCTGGACGCCCGGCGCGAGGCCGCCCGCGCGGCCGGCAAGCCCTCCGGCTACGACGGCCACTGCCGCGAGCTGACCGAGGAGCAGGTCGCCGTCTACAAGCTGGAGAAGCGCGAGCCGATCCTGCGCTTCCGGATGCCCGACCGGACCATCTCCTTCGACGACCTGGTGCGCGGCACGCTCACCTTCGAGCCGGAGAACGTCCCGGACTACGGCATCGTCCGCGCCAACGGCGCCCCGCTGTACACCCTGGTCAACCCGGTGGACGACGCCCTGATGGGCATCACCCACGTGCTGCGCGGCGAGGACCTGCTGTCCTCCACCCCGCGGCAGATCGCGCTGTACGCGGCGCTCGCCGAGATCGGCGTCGGCGAGGGCGCCACCCCGCGCTTCGGCCACCTGCCGTACGTGATGGGCGAGGGCAACAAGAAGCTCTCCAAGCGCGACCCGCAGTCCTCGCTCAACCTGTACCGCGAGCGCGGCTTCATCCGCGAGGGCCTGCTCAACTACCTGTCCCTGCTGGGCTGGTCGCTGGCCGAGGACCGCGACCTGTTCGACATGGACGAGATGGTCGCCGCCTTCGACGTGGCCAAGGTGAACTCCAACCCGGCGCGCTTCGACCTCAAGAAGTGCGAGGCGATCAACGCCGAGCACGTCCGCCGGCTGGCCCCGGAGGACTTCGTCCGCCGCCTGGTGCCGTTCCTCCAGGGCCCCGGCCTGCTGCCGGCCGAGCCGACCGCCGAGCAGCTGGACCTGCTCGCCCGGATCGCGCCGCTCACCCAGGAGCGGATGGTCGTGCTGAGCGAGATCGTCAACATGGCCGGCTTCCTGTTCGTCGACCCGGCCGACTTCGCGGTGGACCCGGACGACGCCGCCAAGGTGCTGACCGCGGACGCCGGTCCGGTGCTGGAGGCCAGCGTCAAGGCGCTGGAGGAGCTCGCGGACTTCACCCCGGAGCCGATCCAGGCCGCGCTGCGCGAGGCCCTGGTGGAGGGCCTGGGCATCAAGCCCAAGTTCGCCTTCACGCCGCTGCGGGTGGCCGTCACGGGCCGCCGGGTCTCGCCGCCGCTGTTCGAGTCGATGGAGCTGCTCGGCCGCCCCGAGACGCTGCGCCGGCTCCGTTCCGCCCTGGACGCGCTGCCGACGGCCTGAACGGCCCGCGCAAGCGCCTCCTGAGCAGCCCGCGGGCCCGGCTCCGTGCCGGGCCCGCGGCGCACCCGGAGGTCATCGGACGGCCTCCCCACCGCTGCCTGCGGTTATCGATTTTGGAGCCAGGGCAGACGTCGGGTAATGTTCTTTCTGCGCCGCCCGGGAGGGAACGGACGAGGGAGCGAAAGCCCCTCGGAACGGGACCGACCGAGAGGCGCAACGCCTGAGAGGGGCCCGCAGGGGTTCAACTCTGGTGGGGTATGGTGTAATTGGCAGCACGAGTGATTCTGGTTCATTTAGTCTAGGTTCGAGTCCTGGTACCCCAGCGCAGTACGATCGGCAACGGTCACCCAGCAGTACAAATGAAAATCCAAGCCCCCGTTGTGTAGCGGCCTAGCACGCTGCCCTCTCACGGCAGTAGCGCCGGTTCGAATCCGGTCGGGGGTACTGATCCCGCAAGGGATCGCCTGGAAAGCCCCCGTTGTGTAGCGGCCTAGCACGCTGCCCTCTCACGGCAGTAGCGCCGGTTCGAATCCGGTCGGGGGTACTGATCCCGCAAGGGATCGCG
>NZ_JBIAXC010000002.1:313121-404783 GCF_042896295.1 Kitasatospora sp. NPDC001309
CCAGGATGCCCCCGTTGTGTAGCGGCCTAGCACGCTGCCCTCTCACGGCAGTAGCGCCGGTTCGAATCCGGTCGGGGGTACTTCAAAGCACGAAGCCGGTGGCTGTGTTCTTCTCGAGGACATGCCCATCGGCCCTTGCTTTGCGTTGGGGTATGGTGTAATTGGCAGCACGAGTGATTCTGGTTCATTTAGTCTAGGTTCGAGTCCTGGTACCCCAGCCAGAAATATGGAAGACCCCGTCCGCGGGGTCTTTTTGCTTTTCCGCCGCGCAGGTGTGCGAAGGGCCCCGCTCGATCCGAGCGGGGCCCTTTCGCGTGCGGTGGGGGAGTGGGGGATTCGGGTTCGGGGGAGTCGGCGGGGTGGGTGGGGGAGTCCGCCGGATCAGCTGCGCCGCAGGGCCTCGGTGAGCCGGTTCGCGGCCTCGATGATGGCCTGGGCGTGCAGCCGGCCCGGGTGGCGGGTCAGGCGCTCGATCGGGCCGGAGACGGAGACGGCGGCCACCACGCGGTTGGAGGGGCCGCGCACGGGGGCGGAGACGGACGCGACGCCCGGCTCCCGCTCGCCGATCGACTGGGCCCAGCCGCGCCGCCGGACGCCGCTGAGCGCGGTGGCGGTGAAGCGGGCGCCCTGGAGGCCGCGGTGGAGCCGCTCGGGCTCCTCCCAGGCCAGTAGGACCTGGGCGGCCGAGCCGGCCTTCATCGGCAGGGTGCTGCCGACCGGGACGGTGTCCCGCAGACCGGAGAGCCGCTCGGCGGCGGCTACGCAGATCCGCATCTCGCCCTGCCGGCGGTAGAGCTGTGCGCTCTCGCCGGTGACGTCGCGCAGGTGGGTCAGGACCGGGCCCGCGGTGGCGAGCAGCCGGTCCTCGCCCGCCGCGGCGGAGAGTTCGGACAGGCGGGGGCCGAGGATGAACCGCCCCTGCATGTCCCTGGTGACCAGACGGTGGTGTTCGAGTGCGACGGCGAGTCGGTGGGCCGTGGGGCGCGCCAGACCGGTGGCGGCGACCAGCCCCGCCAACGTGGCGGGGCCCGACTCCAGTGCGCTGAGCACCAGAGCGGCCTTGTCGAGAACGCCGACGCCGCTAGAGTTGTCCATGCCCTAAGACTGCAGTCTCATTCCGCGAGACGCAAGTTCAATCTTCCGGGAAAAGCGCCACTCTGGATGCAGCAGCCCGGGAGACATCCAGGATGGGGCCTCGTCAGAGTGTCCGCATCGTGGACAGCGATCCGGCGTGCAGGTCTCGCGAACACGCTCCCCACGGGCGGGCGCGCAATGACCTCGACGACACGAGAAGGCCGGCAACGCGGCCGGCTGGAGGGAATCCGATGGGACGGACACTCGCAGAGAAGGTCTGGGACGACCACGTCGTGCGGCGCGCGGAGGGCGAGCCCGACCTCCTGTTCATCGACCTGCACCTGCTCCACGAGGTGACCAGCCCGCAGGCCTTCGACGGGCTGCGGCTGGCCGGCCGTACGGTCCGCCGCACCGATCTGACGATCGCCACCGAGGACCACAACACCCCGACCCTGGACATCGACAAGCCGATCGCGGACCCGGTCTCCCGGGTGCAGTTGGAGACCCTGCGCCGCAACGCGGCCGAGTTCGGCGTACGGATCCACTCGCTCGGCGACGTCGAGCAGGGCGTGGTGCACGTGGTCGGCCCCCAGCTCGGCCTGACCCAGCCCGGCACCACCGTGGTCTGCGGCGACTCCCACACCTCCACCCACGGCGCCTTCGGCGCGCTGGCGTTCGGCATCGGCACCAGCCAGGTCGAGCACGTGCTGGCCACCCAGACCCTGCCGCTGGCGCCGTTCCGCACCATGGCGGTCACCGTCGAGGGCGACCTGCCCGAGGGCGTCACGGCCAAGGACCTGATCCTCGCCGTGATCGCGAAGATCGGCACGGGCGGCGGCCAGGGCTACGTCCTGGAGTACCGCGGTTCGGCGATCCGGAGCCTGTCGATGGAGGCCCGGATGACCGTCTGCAACATGTCGATCGAGGCGGGCGCCCGGGCCGGCATGATCGCCCCGGACGACACCACCTTCGACTACCTCCAGGGCCGCCCGCACGCCCCGCAGGGCGAGGACTGGGACGCCGCCGTCGCGTACTGGCGGACCCTGGCCACCGACGAGGACGCCGTCTTCGACCACGAGGTGTTCATCGACGCGAGCGAGCTCACCCCCTTCGTCACCTGGGGCACCAACCCCGGCCAGGGCGCCCCGCTCGGCGCGGACGTCCCGAACCCCGCGGACTTCGCCGACCCGCAGGAGCGCGCGGCCGCCGAGAACGCCCTCGCGTACATGGGCCTGGAGGCGGGCACCCCGCTGCGCGAGGTCGCCGTCGACGCGGTCTTCGTCGGCTCCTGCACCAACGGCCGGATCGAGGACCTGCGCGCCGCCGCCGCCGTGCTGGAGGGCCGCAAGGTCGCCGACCGGGTGCGGATGCTGGTCGTCCCCGGCTCCGTCCGGGTCGCGCTCCAGGCCGTCGAGGAGGGCCTGGACAAGGTGTTCACCGCCGCCGGGGCCGAATGGCGGCACGCCGGCTGCTCGATGTGCCTGGGCATGAACCCCGACCAGCTCGCCCCGGGGGAGCGCTGCGCCTCCACCTCGAACCGCAACTTCGAGGGCCGCCAGGGCAAGGGCGGCCGCACCCACCTGGTCTCCCCGCAGGTCGCCGCCGCGACCGCCGTCCTGGGCCGGCTGGCCGCCCCGTCGGACCTGTCCGCCAACTCCGCCAACGTCGCCGTGGAGGCCTGAGCCATGGAGAAGTTCACCACCCACACCGGCCGGGCCGTCCCGCTGCGCCGCAGCAACGTGGACACGGACCAGATCATCCCGGCCCATTGGCTCAAGAAGGTCACCCGATCCGGTTTCGAGGACGGCCTGTTCGAGGCCTGGCGCAAGGACGAGTCGTTCGTCCTCAACCGGCCCGAGCGCGAGGGCGCCACCGTCCTGGTGGCCGGCCCCGAGTTCGGCACCGGCTCCTCCCGGGAGCACGCGGTCTGGGCGCTGCAGAACTACGGCTTCCACGCGGTCATCTCCTCGCGCTTCGCCGACATCTTCCGGGGCAACTCGCTGAAGAACGGTCTGCTGACCGTCGTGCTGCCGCAGGAGACCGTGGAGCGCCTCTGGTCGCTCACCGAGAGTGACCCTTCGGCCGAGATCACCGTTGATCTGGAAGCACGGGAAGTCCGGGCCGAAGGCATCACCGCGACCTTCGAACTGGACGACAACCTCCGGTGGCGGCTGCTCAACGGCCTGGACGACATCAGCATCACGCTGCAGAACGAGGGGGACATCGCCGCCTACGAGGCCACCCGCCCGGCGTTCAAGCCCCGTACTCTGCCGGTGTCCTGAGTTCCCCTCAGAACAAGCATTCTGACGATCCGCCGGATGGCCCGCGCTCCCCCTCGGGGGGGCCGGGCCATCCGTCGTTCCGGAGCACGAGTTAGCACCGGGGGCTCCCCGGATTGCCCATTCGGCTTTGCGGAAGAGGGCCCCGCGCAAGTACAACTGCGGGTAGATGGCACAATCAGTACATGCACCGGCACCATGAACCTCCGTACGCGGGCGGCGAACCCGCGTCCGAGGAGTCCACGGGCCGGGGATCCGAACGCCGAATTGACGATCGGCCGGACGTCACCTCCGCAACACCAGCTGAGGCGCCGGACGACCAGGAAGTCGCAGCGCTCTACGCGCTTGTGGCCGAGCGGTTGAAGCAAGCTCACGCCCGCGTGCATGCGCTGAACGTGTCTGTCGATGCAAAGACCGCTCTCACCCGTCAACTGCTCATCGTCACGGAGACCGCCAAGCGCGATCTTCCGGAGGCGGCAAGGCGGTTGAGTCGCTTTGTACATGACCTCGACGAGGGGCACCCGCCCCTCGACTGAGGTCGCGGACGCGCAAATCCATTGCGACACTAGGGTGATTCGCGCGTTTGGTAATTGAAAGTCCGCAGATACATACCTAACGTGCGAAAAGAACGGATGGAATCATCCGGCGCCCGTTTCCGAAGGGGAAGACGTGAACAAGGCTCAGCTTGTCGAAGCGGTGGCCGAGCAGCTGGGCGGTCGCAAGGCTGCCGCAGAGGCCGTCGACGCAGTGCTCGACACCATGGTCCGTGCCGTTGTGGCCGGTGACCGGGTTTCGGTCACCGGTTTCGGCACCTTCGAGAAGGTGGAGCGCTCCGCGCGCTTCGCCCGCAACCCGCAGACCGGCGAGCGGGTCAAGGTCAAGAAGACCTCGGTCCCCCGCTTCCGTCCGGGTCAGGGTTTCAAGGACCTGGTCAGCGGCAGCAAGAAGCTGCCGAAGGAAGGCCCCTCGGTGAAGAAGGCCCCCAAGGGCTCGCTCACCCCGGGCAAGACCGGTGTCGCCGCGACCCCGGCCGCCAAGCGTGCCGCCACCAAGCGCGCCGCCACCGCTGCCGCCGCCGCCCCGGCCGCCAAGAAGGCCGCCGCGAAGAAGGCGACCACCACGGCTGCCGCCAAGAAGACCACGGCCACCGCCGCGAAGAAGGCGACCGCCACGGCCAAGAAGGCGACCACCACGGCCGCCGCCAAGAAGACCACGGCCACCGCCACCAAGGCGGCTGCGACCAAGGCCGCGGCGACCAAGAAGACGGCCGCCGCGAAGAAGGCGACCACCACGGCTGCCGCCAAGAAGACCACGGCCACCGCCAAGAAGGCGACCGCCACGGCCAAGAAGACGGCGCCGGCGAAGAAGACCGCCACCCGCAAGACCACCGCGCGCAAGGCCTCGGCCAAGTAAGTCCCGCGCGACTGTCCTCGGACGGCCTTCGGCACAGAGCCGCGGCACCCCCTTCCGCGAATTGCGGAGACCGGGTGGCCGCGGCTCTTTCGATTTCCGGGCGCTTAGTCAGGATTCACCGGCAGCCGCCGTCCGGGCGCGGAAATCCGCAGGAACTGCGGGAACTGCCGGAAGGGTGGGAACGGCCGGAGGGGGGACGGTGCCGTCAGCGGTCGTTGACGCCGTCAGCGGCCGTCGGCCGGGTCGGGGAAGGTCTGCAGGGTCACGAAGACCACCCGGCGGGCCGCGCCCGCGCCCTCGGTGCGGATCCGCACCCGCTGGCCGGGCCGCAGCAGCAGCAGGCCGCCGGCGTCGAAGGCGGCCGCGTCGAACGGCACCGGGGTCCCGTCGTCGAGCAGCACCGAGCCGGCTCGGGTGGCGGGGTCGAAGGTGAACGCGGTGGCCTGCATGCCAGCAGCATAGCGAGCGGGTCCGACGGGCCCGCTGGTCAGGAGCCGCCCAGACGGGCGAACAGCGCACTGGTGTACGGGCCGAGGCCGAGCCCGGCGGCCTCGCCGAGGTCGGCGCCGGTGTCGACGTCCCGGCGCACCGACTCCACGTCCGCCAGGCGCAGTTCGAGCGCCCCGCCGGCCGCGTGCCGGGCCCGCGAGCCGTCCCCGAACGCGGGGGCGAGCGGACGGCCGGGGCCGCAGGCGAGCAGGGTGGTGCCCAGGCCGGGGGAGTCCGGCAGGAAGGCCCGGCCGTCCGACGGCACCGCGCCCAGCACCCGGGCGAGTTCGGCCGGGCGCAGGGCCGGCAGGTCCGCCGAGAGGGCGGCCAGCGGCGCCCGCGGGGCGAGCGCCCGGGCGGCCGAGGCGCCGTGCGCCAGCGCCCGGTTGAGGCCGCCGCCGGGTTCGTCGGCGACCACCAGGGCGCCCAGCCCGGCCAGCCGGGCGCCGGCGGTGGCGTCCGGGGTGACCACCAGGACGCGCGAGACGCCCGGGGTGGCCAGCGCGGCGGTGACCGTGTCGAGGGCGAAGGAGAGGGCCAGCTCGGCCCGGTGCGGGCCCGCGTACGGGGCCAGTCGGCTCTTCGCGAGGGCGAGCGGCTTGAGCGGTAGCACCAGCGACCAGTCGGCGGCGGGTGCGGCGGGCGCGACGGGCTCGCTGGGGCGTACGGTGTCCTGGGTCATCGGCGTCATTGTGACGCCGGTCCCGGAACCCTCGCCAGGCCGTCCGAGCTGTGCGGACGTGCGTTTGATCACGCCCGCCCGGCGGGTTGGCGCGGCCGCTCGACAGCCGGTGAGCAGGCGGGCGACACTGTTCCGCGCCCGTGCCCCGGGCACCGGTCGCGCCGGTGCGCGGCACGGGAGGCCATGACCGCGGCACCCCACGTGCCGCATGCGATGAGAAGGAGCCTGGGGTGGCCCGCCGCTCGTACGCCAAGTTCGGCAACGCCGACTACGGCATCTGGTACCGCTTCGCGGCCGTGCTGGTGAAGCCGGTGACGACCGCGTTGGTGAAGCCCGACTGGCGGGGCTGGGAGCACATTCCGGAGAAGGGCGGCTTCATCGCCGCCGTGAACCACAACTCGATCATCGACCCGGTGATCTACGCGCACTGGCAGTACAACAGCGGCCGTCCGCCGCGGATCCTCGGCAAGTCCTCGCTGTTCTCGATCCCCTTCATCGGGTTCATGCTGCGCAAGACCGGCCAGATCCCGGTGTTCCGCGAGTCCACCGACGCGGCGCAGGCCTTCCGGGCCGCGATCGACGCCGTCAACAACGGCCAGTGCGTGCAGTTCTACCCGGAGGGAACGCTCACCCGGGACCCGGACCTGTGGCCGATGACCGGCAAGAACGGGGTCGCCCGGGTCGCGCTGATGACCGGCGCGCCGGTCATCCCGGTCGCGCACTGGGGCGCCCACGAGATCATCCCGCCGTACGGCCGGGCCGGTTTCGGCAAGGGCAGGTTCAACCTGTTCCCGCGGCACCGGGTGACCGTGGCCGCCGGGCCCGCGGTGGACCTGAGCAAGTACGCGGGCATGGAGCTCACCGGCCAGGTGCTCAACGACGCCACCGAGGACATCATGGCGGCGATCACCGAGGTGCTGGCCGGGGTCCGCGGCGAGGAGCCGCCGGCCGAGCGCTACGACATGCGCAAGGCCGCCCGCGAGCGGGCCGCCGCCGCGCTGGCCGAACGCCGCCGCGCCAAGGGCGGCCGGAACGACAACGACGAAGAGGGGACGGGCCGGTGACCCGCTGCGCCGTGATGGGGACGGGCTCCTGGGGCACCGCGTTCGCGATGGTGCTGGCCGACGCGGGATGCGAGGTCGTGCTGTGGGCCCGCCGCCAGGAGCTGGTGGACGCCGTCAACTCCACCCACGAGAACCCGGACTACCTGCCGGGCGTCCGGCTGCCCGACACCGTCCGGGCCACCACCGACGCCGCCGAGGCGCTGGCCGGCGCCGACTTCGCGGTGCTGGTGGTGCCCTCCCAGACGCTGCGCGACAACCTGGCCGCCTGGGCGCCGCTGATCGAGCCGCAGACCGTGCTGGTCAGCCTGATGAAGGGCATCGAACTCGGCACCGCCAAGCGGATGAGCGAGGTGATCGACGAGGTCACCAAGGTCGGCCCGGAGCGGGTCGCGGTGGTCAGCGGGCCCAACCTGGCCAAGGAGATCGCCAACCGGCAGCCCGCCGCGAGCGTGGTCGCCTGCACCGACGAGGCGGTCGCCAAGCGGCTCCAGGCGGCCTGCCACACGCCGTACTTCCGGCCGTACACCAACACCGACGTGATCGGCTGCGAGCTCGGCGGCGCGGTCAAGAACGTGATCGGCCTGGCCGTCGGCATGGCGGCCGGCATGGGGCTCGGCGACAACACCAAGGCCACCCTGATCACCCGCGGACTGGCCGAGACCACCCGGCTCGGCGAGGTGCTGGGCGCCGACCCGCACACCTTCGCGGGGCTGGCCGGGATGGGCGACCTGGTCGCCACCTGCTCCTCGCCGCTGTCGCGCAACAACACCTTCGGGATGAACCTGGGCCGGGGCATGTCGCTGGCCGAGACCATCGCGGCCACCCGGCAGACCGCGGAGGGCGTCAAGTCCTGCGAGTCGGTGCTGGACCTGGCCCGGCGCAGCGGGGTCGACATGCCGATCGTCGAGGCGGTGGTGGACGTGGTGCACAACGGGCGGCCCACCCAGGAGGCGCTGCAGGTGCTGATGTCCCGCTCGGCCAAGGCGGAGCGGCGCTGAGGCCCGGCCCGTCGGGCCCCGCACCCGGTGGTGGGTGCGGACTCTCCGGGCCGGCGTTGACTTCCCGGAAACACCTCGCACGGTAGTCTCAAACCCGATATGAGCATCGAACAGACCACCCCGGACCCGTCCGCCCCCAAGCCGCGCGTCGCGCTGGTCTTCGGCGGGCGCAGCTCCGAGCACGCGATCTCGGTCTCCACCGCGGGCAGCGTCCTCCGGGCGATCGACCGTGACAAGTACGACGTGCTGCCGATCGGCATCACCCACGAGGGTCGCTGGGCGCTGACCAGCGACGAGCCGTCCCGGATGGCCATCACCGACGGCCGGCTGCCGGACGTGGCCCACGTCGCCGAGGCCGTCGACGGGCAGGTCGCGCTGCCGGTCTCGCCGGGCAGCCGGGAGGTGCTGCTGAGCGAGCCGGGGAGCGCCCCCAAGGCCCTCGGCGAGGTCGACGTGGTGTTCCCGCTGCTGCACGGCCCGTGGGGCGAGGACGGCACCCTCCAGGGCCTGCTGGAACTCTCCGGCGTCCCGTACGTCGGCAACGGCGTGCTGGCCAGCGCGGCCGGCATGGACAAGGAGTTCGCCAAGCGGATCCTGGCCTCGCACGGCCTGGGCGTCGGCCACTACACGATCGTGCGGCCGCGCGACTGGGAGACCGAGCCGGGCCGCGCCGCGGTGCGCGAGCGGGTCGCCGAGCTGGGCCTGCCGGTGTTCGTGAAGCCCTGCCGGGCCGGCTCCAGCATCGGCATCACCAAGGTCAAGGACCTGGCCGAGCTCGACGCCGCGATCGAGGAGGCCCGCCGGCACGACCCCAAGCTGATCATCGAGGCGGGGGTCTCCGGCCGCGAGATCGAGTGCGGGGTGCTGGAGTTCGAGGACGGCCCGCGGGCCAGCGTCCCGGCCGAGGTGCTGGTCGGCGAGGGCTTCGACTTCTACGACTTCGAGGCCAAGTACATCGACTCCTCCGAGGTGCGGATCCCGGCCGAGCTGACCGCCGAGGAGGTCGCGGAGATCCGGCGCCAGGCGGTGGCCGCGTTCGAGGCCTTCGGCTGCGAGGGCCTGGCCCGGGTCGACTTCTTCCTGCTGGACGACGGCAGCTGGATGATCAACGAGATCAACACCATGCCGGGCTTCACCCCGATCTCCGCCTACCCGAAGATGTGGGAGGCCAGCGGGGTCTCGTACGCGGAGCTGATCGACCGGCTGCTGCAGACCGCGCTGCGCCGCTCGACCGGGCTGCGCTAGCGGGCCCGTACGCGTGACAGGGGCGGGCCGGGACTTCCCGGCGCGCCCCTTCGGCTCGGGGCGGGTACGGGCTCAGCCCGGGATGTTCGCCTTCACCGCGGGGGTCAGGGCGGCCGCCGGGTCGAAGGGGTTCTGCGCGGCTCCGGCCGGGACGGTCACCTCGACGTAGGCGGCCCGCATGGTCGCCACGAAGCGGTAGCCGCCGTCGGCGAGCTGCTGCGACCACCAGGTGACGTCGTCGACGGTCGGCGACAGGTCCTTGGCGTGCGGGCCGTCCAACTCCTCCGGGCGGTCGATGCCGCACCGCAGCACCACCCGGGGCGAGTCGCCCCAGGCCGCCACGTACGGGGAGGCCGGGGACGGGTCCCGGCGGGCGCGGCCGAGCAACTCCTGGGGCAGGGCGGCGCCCAGCGCCCGGCAGTGGTCCGCGGCCTTCCCGCTCGGCCGCGGGACCTCCACCGCGGGGTCGTCGGCGGAACTCCAACTGCCGATGAGCACCACCACGGTGCAGGTCAGCGCGACCGGCGCGGCCAGCCAGCGGACCGGCGCGGGAAGCGCGGTCAGCGCCCTGGGGATGCGGAGTTCTCTGGCCACCCGCCGATGGTAGCCGGGGTCAGAGGTGCACCACCGGACAGGTGAGGGTGCGGGTGATGCCCTCCACCTTCTGGACCTTGGCGACCACCAGGCGGCCCAGGTCGTCGACCGTGTCGGCCTCGGCCTTGACGATGACGTCGTACGGGCCGGTGACGTCCTCGGCGGTGATCACACCGGGGATCTTCGCGATGGTCTCGGCCACCGCGGTGGCCTTTCCTACTTCGGTCTGGATCAGGATGTATGCCTGTACCACGGGTGACCTCCCGGCGGCCGGTTGGGGGGATCGCCGCCGGGACCGCCCGGGCTGGTGCAGGGGTGGGTGCGGGCGCACCGGCAGGCTGATCACCACGCTACCGCGCAGCGGGCCGGGGAGGGGAGACTTCGGTGCCCCCGGAGGGCGTACGCTGCGCGCGGGGGGAGCGACGGGGACCGTATCCCGGGCGGCGGTGCCGTCCGGGGAGGAAAGGCGAGAGGACGGCAGATGCAGGGGACCGTGGGCGAGCTCGGCGAGTTCGGTCTCATCAGGGAGCTGACCGCCCGGGTACCGCTCACCGACGCGGTCGACCTCGGCCCCGGGGACGACGCCGCGGTGGTGAAGGCCCCGGACGGCCGGGTGGTGGCCACCACGGACGTCCTGATCGAGAACCGGCACTTCCGCCGGGACTGGTCCACCGCCTACGACGTGGGCCGCAAGGCCGCCGCCCAGAACCTCGCCGACGTGGCCGCGATGGGCGCGGTGCCGACCGCGATACTGCTCGGGCTGGTCGCCCCCGCCGACCTGCCGACCACCTGGGCCACCGAGCTGATGGACGGGCTGCGCGACGAGTGCCAGGTCGCCGGGGCGACGGTGGTCGGCGGCGACGTGGTGCGCGGCGACACCGTCATGCTGGCGATCACGGCGCTCGGCGACCTCCAGGGGCGCCCGGCGGTGACGCGCTCCGGCGCCCAGGTCGGCGACGTGATCGCGGTGTGCGGCTGGCTCGGCTGGTCGGCGGCCGGACTGACGGTGCTGCAACGCGGCTTCCGCTCCCCGCGCGCCTTCGTCGAGGCGCACCGCCGGCCCGAGCCGCCGTACCACGCGGGCCCGGCCGCCGCCGAGTTGGGCGCCACCTCGATGATCGACGTGAGCGACGGGCTGGTCGCCGACCTCGGCCACGTGGCCCGGGCCAGCGAGGTGGACATCGACCTCAGGGCCGCCGACTTCGACGTCCCGGCGCAGATGGCCGACATCGGCCAGGCGGTCGGGGTGGACCCTTTGGTCTGGGTGCTGTCCGGCGGCGAGGACCACGCGATCGTGGCGACCTTCCCGCGCGGGGTCCAACTCCCGTCCCGCTGGCGGGTGGTGGGCGAGGTGACCGGCCGCCCGCGGGGATCGCGCAGCGGACGGGTGACGGTCGACGGCGCGCCCTGGGACCGGGTCGGCGGCTGGGACCACTTCGCCGAGTGAGGTACGGAGGACGGCTGACGGGGCGTGGACGCCGGTACGGCGCGTGACGCTCCGGACGTGCGGCGGACGGGCTTCGAGGGTGCGTTCTGCGTAGGCTTGCGCCATCCGAGCCCGCCCGCCGTCGGCTGCGGCCGGGCCGAACCACGGCGAGCGGGAGCACACCACACATGCGCATCGGTGTCCTGACCAGCGGCGGCGACTGCCCCGGCCTCAACGCGGTGATCCGCTCGGTGGTGCACCGGGGCACGGACGTGCACGGCGACGAGATCGTGGGCATCGAGGACGGCTTCCTCGGGCTGATCGAGGGCAGAACCCGGCCGGTCTCGCACGACGACGTCACCGGTCTGCTCACCCTCGGCGGCACCATCCTGGGCTCGGCCCGGGTGCAGCGCGAGCGGATCGCCTGGGCGGTGGAGAACGCCAAGACGCTGGCCCGGGACATCGGCATCGACGCGCTGGTCGCGATCGGCGGCGAGGGGACGCTGACCGCCGCCAAGCTGTTCAGCGACGCCGGACTCCCGGTGGTCGGGGTGCCCAAGACCATCGACAACGACATCGACGCCACCGACGTCACCTTCGGCTTCGACACCGCGGTGCACGTGGCGACCGAGGCGATCGACCGGCTCAAGACCACCGCCGAGTCCCACCAGCGCGTCATGGTGGTGGAGTTGATGGGCCGGCACACCGGCTGGATCACCCTCACCGCGGGCATGGCCGGCGGCGCCCACGGCATCCTCATCCCGGAGAAGCCCTTCGACATCGAGGCGGTGGCCCGGATGGTCGAGGACCGCTTCGCCCGCGGCAAGAAGTTCGCCATCATCGCCGTCGCCGAGGGCGCCGCCCCGACGCCCGGCACCATGCGCTTCGACCACGGCGAGGTCGACCAGTACGGCCACCGGACCTTCGGCGGGATCGGCAACCGGCTCGCCCACGAGCTGGAGAACCTGCTCGGCAAGGAGGCCCGCCCGGTCATCCTGGGCCACACCCAGCGCGGCGGCACCCCGACCGCCCGGGACCGGGTGCTCGCCACCCGCTTCGGCTGGCACGCGGTGGAGGCCGTCCACCGGGGCGCGTTCGGGCACTTCACCGCGCTGCGCCGGACCGGCATCGAGCTGCTGCCGATCGGCGACGCGGTGACCAGGTTGAAGACGGTGCCGCAGGACCGCTGGGCGGAATCGGAAGCGGTGCTCTGACGGCGGCGCCCCGAACGCGCGCGGGTAGGTTGGGGGCCATGGATTCGACCGCACCTCCCCGCGTCCTCACCGTCGCCGGTTCCGACTCCGGCGGCGGCGCCGGCATCCAGGCCGACCTCAAGGCGATGCTCGCCCTCGGCGTCCACGGCATGAGCGTGATCACCGCCGTCACCGCGCAGAACTCGCTCGGCGTCCAGGGCTACTGGGAACTGCCCGCCGAAGCCGTCCGGGCGCAGTTCCGCAGCGTGGTGGACGACATCGGGGTGCAGGCGGTGAAGACCGGCATGCTCGCCTCGATCGAACTGGTCGAGACCGTCGCGGAACTGCTCGCCGGGGTGGCCGCCCCGGTGGTGGTCGACCCGGTCGGCGTCTCCAAGCACGGGGACGCGCTGCTGGCCGCCGAGGCGGTCGCCACCGTCCGCGAGCGGCTGCTGCCGGTCGCCACCGTGGTCACCCCCAACCTGCACGAGGTGACGCAGCTCACCGGCCGGACCGTCGAGGACGAGTCGCAGATGCTGGCCGCCGCCGAGGCGCTGCTGGACCTCGGGCCGCGCTGGGTGCTGGTCAAGGGCGGGCACCTGGCCGGCGAGGCGGCCGACCTGCTGTACGGCGGGCCCGGCGAGGTGCACTGGTACCGGGCGCCGCGCTACGACAACCGGCACACCCACGGCACCGGCTGCACCCTGGCCAGCTCGATCGCGGCCGGCCTGGCCAAGGGGGAGTCGGTGCCCGGGGCGGTGGGCTCGGCCAAGGAGTACGTCACCGGCGCGATCGCCGGGGGCTTCGCCCTGGGCGCCGGGATCGGCCCGGTCGACCACGCCTGGCGCTGGCGCTGACCGCGGCCCCGGCCGGAACGCGGCGACGGGCGGACCCCCGAGGGGGTCCGCCCGTCGCGTGTGCGTCCGGAAAGCCTGACCGGTCCCGGAAACAGCGAAGCCGGTCCATCCGGGGATGAACCGACTCACTGGAGGACCGGCATGCCGGTCTGCGCGTCAGCGCGAGACCTTACCGGCCTTGATGCACGAGGTGCAGACGTTGAGCCGCTTCGGCGTACGCCCAATCACAGCGCGCACCGTCTGAATGTTGGGGTTCCAACGACGGGGGGTACGGCGGTGAGAGTGGGAGATGCTGTTGCCGAAGCCCGGCCCCTTGCCGCAGACGTCGCAGTTGGCAGCCACAGGAGTCACTCCAAGACTTCAGATCAGATACTTTCGAAAACCCACTCACCCACCAGAACACTCGCGTGCACCGGACCGGACAAGGGGGTGAGCCTGGACGGTTCCAGGCAACCGGAAGAGCATACAACGCTTGCTTCCGTCCCACGAAACTACCATGACCGGCCGGGTGATCGCTCCGGTCAGGGGCCCCGGCGGCCCTCCCCGAGCCCCGATAACCTGCCGGTATCACCCCTCGCCGCGGCCCCCGGGCCGGTCCGGCGGCCCGTCCCGGAGGAGACCTGGTGCTGCACACGCTCGACGCCCCGGCCGTGCGCACCTGGTGCCAGCTCGCCCTGCGGGCGCTCGGCCAGGCCCGCGAGGAGATCGACGCGCTCAACGTGTACCCCGTCCCGGACGGCGACACCGGCACCAACCTCTACCTGACCGTCGAGTCCGCCGCCGCCGAGGTGGAGAGCCGCTTCGCCGACCCCGAGTCCGGGCCGGCGCCCGGGCTGGCCGACGCCGTCCGCGCGATGGCCCGCGGCGCGCTGATCGGCGCCCGCGGCAACTCCGGGGTGATCCTCGCCCAGTGGCTGCGCGGCACCGCCGAGACGCTGGCCGAGGGCGGCGGCGCCGACCAGCTGCGGGCCGCCCTGCTGCGCGCCGCCGACTCCGCCTACCAGGCCGTCGCGGAGCCCGTCGAGGGCACCCTGCTCACCGTCGCCCGGGTCGCCGCCCGCGAGGCGGTGCGGGCCGGGGACGGGCTCGCCCAGGTCGCCGACACCGCCCACCGGGCCGCCCGGGACGCCCTGCGGCACACCCCCGAGCAGCTCGCCGTGCTGGCCGAGAACGGGGTGGTGGACGCCGGCGGGCGCGGCCTGGTGGCCGTCCTCGGCGCGCTCGCCGACGCCGTCGCCGGGCAGCAGCCGATGGGGCCGGTCGCACTGCGCGGGGACGTCCGGGCGGTGGAGAGCTGCGAGCCGCACCGGCGGCCGCCCGGCCCGGGCCACCCCGCCTTCGAGGTCATCTACCTGCTGGACGCCGAGGACGAGGCGCTGCCCGCGCTGCGCGAGCGGCTCGGCGGGCTCGGCGACTCGCTGGTGATCGGCGGCGGCGACGGCCTGTGGAACGTGCACGTCCACGTGGACGACGCGGGCGCCGCCGTCGAGGCCGGGGTCCGGGCCGGGCGCCCGCACCAGATCCGGATCACCCACTTCGCCGAGGCCGCCGCCCGGTCCGGCACCGCGGCCGAGCGCGGCGAGCGCGAGCACCGGACCCGCGCGGTGCTCTCGGTGGTGTCCGGCGACGGGCTGGCCGACCTGTGCGAGCAGGCCGGCGCCGTCGTCCTGCACGCCGACCCGGACCGCCGCCCGGCCAGCGCCGAACTCGCCGACGCCGTCCGCGGCGCGGCCGCCCGCGAGGTGGTGCTGCTGCTCAACGACCCCGAACTGCGCGCCGCCGCCGGGGCCGCCGCCGACCAGCTGCGCGAGGAGGGCGTGCGGATCGCCGTCCTGCCCACCCGCTCGCCGGTGCAGGGCCTGGCCGCGC
Organism: Kitasatospora sp. NPDC001309; assembly: GCF_042896295.1. NCBI lineage: Bacteria > Bacillati > Actinomycetota > Actinomycetes > Kitasatosporales > Streptomycetaceae > Kitasatospora > Kitasatospora sp. NPDC001309. The sequence goes on from NZ_JBIAXC010000002.1 coordinate 328,305, forward strand.
TCGCCGTGCACGAGGGCGGCCGCCGTTTCGACGAGGACGTGGTCGCCATGACCTCGGCCGCCGGGGCCACCCGGTACGCCGAACTCGCCGTCGCCGAGGGGGAGTCCTGGACCATGGCCGGGGTCTGCCAGGCCGGCGACGTGCTCGGCCTGATCGACGGGGACGTCGCGGTGATCGGCGCCGGACTGGCCGAGGTCGGCGAGAGCGTGCTCGACCGGATGCTCGGCGCGGGCGGCGAACTCGTCACCCTGATCCTCGGCGAGGGCGCCGACCGGGCGCTCGCCGACCGGCTGGTGGCGCACGTCCGCCAGCAGCGGCCGGAGGTGGACTCGGTGGTCTTCCACGGCGGCCAGGAGTTCACGCCGCTGCTCATCGGCGTGGAGTAGCGGTCCGTTCGTCGGTGTTCGTCGGTGCCTTGGTGTAAACAAGGGCCTGATGGGCGCTCTCGATGAACCACTGACCAAGCTCGTCGGCGACCGCACCGCGAAGGTGCTCGCCGACAGTCTCAAGCTGCGCACGGTCGGGGACCTGCTGCACCACTACCCCCGCCGCTACGTCGAGCGCGGCCAGCTCACCAGCCTGGACGAGCTGGAGGTCGACGAGCACGTCACCGTGCTGGCCCGGATCGAGAAGGTCACCCTGATCCCGTTCCGCGGCCGCAAGGGGGACCGGCTGGAGGTGGTCGTCACCGACGGCCGCAGCCGGCTCTCGCTGGTGTTCTTCAACCAGGGCTGGCGGCAGAAGGAGCTCAGGGCCGGTGCCCAGGGCCTGTTCGCGGGCAAGGTCGGGGTCTTCAACCGCAGCCGCCAGCTGGTCTCGCCCGACTACCAGCTGCTCGACGAGGAAGCGGGCTCCGATGCGGCGAAGCAGTTCGCCGGCCGGCTCATCCCGGTGTACGGCGCCAGCGCCCAGATGCCCAGCTGGAAGCTGTCCATCTGCATCGAGACCGCGCTCACCAAGCACCTCGGCGACGTCGGCGAACCGCTGCCCGCCGAACTGCGCGAGCGCCACGACCTGATCCCGCTGCCGGAGGCGCTGGAGCTGATCCACCGCCCGGGCAGCCAGGCCGACCGCGAGCGCGCCCAGGGCCGGCTGCGCTGGGACGAGGCCTTCGTCCTCCAGGTCGCCCTCGCCCAGCGCCGGGCCGCCGACTCCGCGCTGCCGGCCAAGCCCCGGGTGGCCCGGGCCGGCGGCCTGCTGGACGCCTTCGACGCCCGGCTGCCGTTCACCCTCACCGAGGGCCAGCGGAAGGTCTCCGCCGAGATCGCCGCCGACCTGGCCACCGAGCACCCGATGCACCGGCTGCTCCAGGGCGAGGTCGGCTCCGGCAAGACCTTGGTGGCGCTGCGGGCGATGCTCGCGGTGGTGGACGCCGGCGGCCAGGCCGTGCTGCTGGCGCCCACCGAGGTGCTGGCCCAGCAGCACCACCGCTCGATCGTCGAGATGATGGGCGACCTCGCCCAGGGCGGGATGCTCGGCGGCTCCGAGCACGCCACCCGGGTGGTGCTGCTGACCGGCTCGATGGGTGACCCCGCCCGCCGCCGGGTGATGTCCGACATGGCGTGCGGGAACGCCGGGATCGCCATCGGCACCCACGCGCTGATCCAGGACAAGGTCCAGTTCCAGGACCTCGGCCTGGTCGTGGTGGACGAGCAGCACCGCTTCGGCGTCGAGCAGCGGGACGCGCTGCGCGCCAAGGGGCAGCAGCCGCCGCACCTGCTGGTGATGACCGCCACCCCGATCCCGCGCACCGTCGCGATGACCGTCTTCGGGGACTTGGAGACCTCCGTCCTGGACCAGCTCCCGGCCGGCCGCTCGCCGATCTCCACCCACGTCGTCCCCGCGCTGGAGAAGCCCAACTTCCTCACCCGGGCCTGGGAGCGGGTCCGCGAGGAGGTCGGCAAGGGCCACCAGGCGTACGTGGTCTGCCCCCGGATCGGCGACGAGGAGCCGGCCGCCGACCCGAAGGCCGCCAAGAGGAGGCGGAAGGCGGCCGAAGGGGACTTCGAGGAGGTCGGCGACACCGACGCCGGCGCCGGGAGCGACGAACGGCGGCCCCCGCTCTCGGTGGTGGAGACCGCCGAGAAGCTGGTGAAGGGCCCGCTGGCCGGACTGCGGGTGGAGATCCTGCACGGCCGACTCGCCCCCGATGCCAAGGACGACGTGATGCGCCGGTTCGCCGCCGGGGAGGTGGACGTGCTGGTCGCCACCACCGTCATCGAGGTCGGCGTGAACGTCCCCAACTCCACCGTGATGGTCATCATGGACGCCGACCGCTTCGGCGTCTCCCAGCTCCACCAGCTGCGCGGCCGGGTCGGCCGGGGCAGCGCGGCCGGACTGTGCCTGCTGGTCAGCGACATGCCGGCGGCCAGCCCCGCCCGGGCCCGGCTGGACGCGGTGGCCGGCACCCTGGACGGCTTCGAGCTCTCCCGGATCGACCTCGAACAGCGCCGCGAGGGCGACGTGCTGGGCCAAGCCCAGTCCGGGGTGAAGTCCTCGCTCAAGGTGCTGTCGGTGCTGGAGGACGAGGAGGTCATCCTGACCGCCCGGACGGAAGCCACCCGGCTGGTCGCCGAGGACCCGGAGCTGGCCGCCCACCCGGAGCTGCGCACCGCGCTGGAGAGCCTGCTCGACGAGGACCGCGCCGCCTACATGGAGAAGGGCTGAGCGGGCTCCGGCACCGCCCGACTGTCAGACCCCCGGGAGAGAATGTAGTTGTTCAGGGCGCACCCCCAAGGTGCGTTCCTGGCGCGACACTTGGGGGTCCTGCCATGGCATTCCGTCATCTCAACGAGCTCCCGCTGGGCGACAAGGTCTTCCGGATCGAACTCGCCAGCGACGACGACCGCGAGGTCACCCTCACCCTCACCGGCTGGCGTGAGGGGGCGGCCGCCGCGCCGCTGGCCTCGGGCAAGCTCCGCCTGCCGGTCGAGGACGTCGCCTCGCTGCGGATCGCGCTCAACCGCGCGCTGCGGGCGCTGGCGATCGTCGCGGACGTCGCCGAACCCATCCCCGACCGCGACGTGCTGCGCGAGCTCTACCCCGGACACGGTGCCCCGTGGGTGCCGCAGCACGAGGAGGAGCTGGTCCGGCGCTTCCACGACGGCGAGACCGTCGCCCGGATCGCCGCCCGCTTCGGCCGCACGCCCGACTCCGTCCGGACCAAGCTGCGCGAGCTCGGGCACGACCCGCGCCGCCCCGAGTTCTGCCCGCCCGACGGCTGCCTGTCCTGGTCCCGCTACGCCTCGCCGGCACTGCTCGGCGCGGCGGTCCCGAGCCAGGGGGCCGGCTCCGAGGCGAGCTAGCGAGTGTCCGCCGGGGCCCCGCCGACCCGTCGGCGGGGCCCCGGTCGTTATCCACCGCTCGCCGGCGTTTGCCCGCTCGCAGCCGGGGCGGGATAGCGTGGTCGGGCAGCGACGAAAGGACCTCCCACCACCATGACCCGCGTGATCGCCGGGGCGGCCGGCGGCCGCCGACTGGCCGTACCGCCCGGCCGGGGCACCCGCCCGACCTCCGACAAGGCCCGTGAGGCGATGTTCTCCACCCTGGAGGCGTTCCGCGGCACCCTGCACGGGGCTCGGATGCTGGACCTGTTCGGCGGATCGGGCGCGGTCGGCCTGGAGGCGCTCTCGCGCGGCGCCGAGCACGTCCTGCTGGTCGAGGCGGATACCCAGGCGGCCCGGGTGATCCGGGAGAACGTCCGCACGATCGGCCTGCCGGGCACGGAGGTCCGGGCGGCCAGGGCGGAGAAGGTGATCGCCGGGCCGCCCCCGCAGACCCCGTACGACCTGGTGTTCCTCGACCCGCCCTACGTGGTGACGGACGACGAGGTGCGCGAGATGCTGATCACACTGTCGGCTGGGGGCTGGCTCGCGGAGGACGCACTCGTCACCGTGGAGCGCAGCACCCGCGGCGGCGAGTTCGGCTGGCCCGAGGGCTTCGAGGTGCTGCGCTCCCGCCGCTACGGCGAGGGCACGCTCTGGTACGGTCGCGCCGCCGCCGAGGCCAGCGATCAGGAGTAGCGGGCCGCGGCCCGCAGCAGCCGTAACCCCACGAGGGAGCACACACGCCATGCGCCGAGCCGTCTGCCCCGGTTCGTTCGACCCGATCCACAAGGGCCACCTGGAGATCATCGAGCGGGCCTCCAAGCTGTACGACGTGGTGCATGTCGCGGTCCTGATCAACCGCAACAAGCAGGGCATGTTCACCGTCGAGGAGCGGATCGGCCTGATCGAGGAGGTCACCGTCCCGTTCGGGAACGTGGTGGTCGAGTCGCACCACGGCCTGCTGGTGGACTACTGCCGGCAGCGCGACATCCCGGCGATCATCAAGGGCCTGCGGGCGGTCAGCGACTTCGACTACGAGCTGCAGATGGCCCAGATGAACCACGGCCTGACCGGCGTCGAGACGCTCTTCGTGCCGACCTCGCCGACGTACAGCTTCCTCTCCTCGACGCTGGTCAAGGAGGTCGCCTCGTACGGCGGCGACGTCTCGCACCTGCTGCCGGAGACGGTGCACCGCCGGCTGGTGGAGCGGATCGCGGAGCGTAAGGCCGAGCAGTAGGGCCGGACGGCGGGCCGGGCCCCTTTCTGCCGGTTCGTCATGGCTTGTCCGGGGCGGTGGAGGCCGGTTCGGCGCAGGCGTTGTGAGCTCGCCGCGCGGGGGCCGTACAGTCTGTAGTCCTGCCCTGCGGTGAGGTCCACCGCGCCGGGCCTGCCTCCGCCGGACCGTCGGCGGCACACGGAAAGACGAAGCCCCGTGGACGTGCAGAACAAGGTCGACGAGATCGTGGCGGCGGTCGAGAACGCCCGCTCGATGCCGATGTCGGCCTCCTGCGTGGTGAACCGGGCCGAGCTGATCGGCCTGCTCAACGACCTCAAGGCGGCCATGCCCGCCGAACTCGCCCAGGCCCAGTCGGTGATGGCCGACCACGAGCAGGTGGTGGCCGACGCCCAGGCCGAGGCGGACCGGATCATCCAGGGCGCGCACTCCGAGCGCGGTTCGCTGATCTCCGACACCGAGGTGGTCCGCCGGGCCCAGAACGAGGCCGACCGGATCCTGGCCGAGGCCCGGGCCGACGTCGACACCCGGCGTGCCGAGGCCGACGACTACGTGGACAGCAAGCTCGCCAACTTCGAGGTGGTGCTGACCAAGACGCTCGGCGCGGTCGGCCGCGGCCGGACCAAGCTGCGCGGCGACGCCGGCTTCGAGGTCGAGGCCGAGAGCGACGGCGAGGAGTTCCAGCCGCAGCGGCACAGCCCGAGCCCCGAGGTCGACGAGTACGTCGACGTGAAGCTCGCCACGCTGGAGAACGTGCTCAGCGCGACCCTGGAGGCGGTCGGCAGGGGCCGGGACAAGCTGCTCGGCAAGAAGCCGATCGACGACCTGGGCGCCTACCTGGCCGCCGCCGACGAGGCCCAGCAGGCCAAGGAGCGCGCCGAGGCGGTGGCCGCCGGCTTCGCCGAGGACGCCGACGGCGCCGACCTCGCCTGGTACCGCGAGGACGTCCCGCAGCAGCAGACCTGGCCGGAGCAGACCCCGGCCGCGGCGGGCTGGCAGGCCCCCGGCGCGGACCAGTACGCGGCGACCGCCCAGCACCAGACCGGCCAGCACCAGGGCGACCAGCACCAGCAGCACCAGACCGGCCAGCACCAGGCCGGGCAGTACGCCGAGGTGTACGGGGGCGGCTTCGACCCGGCCGGCCAGGGCGACCCGTACAACACCCAGTGGGGCCAGCAGCAGGGCGGCTACCCCCAGCAGCAGCCCCACTACGACGGCCAGCAGCACCAGGTCCAGCACCAGGTCCAGCACCAGGACGCCTACGGCTATCCCCAGCAGCAGGACGGCTACGCGGCCCAGCCGTACGACGGCTACGCCTACCCGCAGCAGCCCGCCCTGCCCCCGGCCGTGCCGCACCAGCAGCAGCAGAACCTGGACGAGACCAGCTTCTTCGACACCAGCATGATCGACATGACCAGGCTGAGGGAGCTCGGCGGCCGCTGAGCGGCCGCCCCGGAGCCTCGCGACGGGACCGAAGTTGGGCCTGGCGGGAGACTCCGGTAGTCTGACCACTCCGGCATCCCCATGTCCGGCTGTCGGCTTGCCCTCGCAACGCCGGCGCGTGACGGGGGGCACGGCGTTGATCCCTATGGAAGTCAGGACACCTTGAACCGCCTCGACCACCGCGACCCCCTCGTGTTCGACACGCACGAGCTCGGCCGTCGCCCGGGCTCGATGCGTAAGGTGAGCCGGACCCTGGAGGCCCCCGAGGGCTTCGGGATCATCGACGTGATCGGCGTCCCGGAGAAGAGCCCGATCGAGCTGGAGCTCCGCCTGGAGTCCGTGGTCGAGGGCGTGCTGGTCACCGGCACCGCCGACGCCCACGTCGAGGGCGAGTGCGTCCGGTGCCTGGAGCCCGTCGACTTCGACATCGACGTGGACTTCCAGGAGCTGTACTACTACCCGGAGTCCGACGAGCGTCACCGCGCCCGGACCACCGGGACCGAGGACCTCGACGAGGACTCGGAAGAAGAGACTTACCGCCTGGAGGGCGACCTGTTCGACCTCCAGCCGGTGCTGCGTGACGCGGTGGTGCTCGCACTGCCGCTGCAGCCGGTGTGCCAGGAAGACTGCCTGGGCCTGTGCTCCGAGTGCGGAGCACGCCTGAGCGACGACCCGGCGCACCACCACGACGCCGCCGACCCCCGGTGGGCGGCTCTGCAGGGACTCTCCGCCGCCCCCGGCGACGAGGGTGACGGGATCAAGAACAGCGACACCCGTGAGGGTGCCGCCGAGAACCAGGAGAAGTAGCCGTGGCTGTTCCGAAGCGGAAGATGTCGCGCAGCAACACGCGCCACCGTCGGTCCAACTGGAAGGCCGTTGTTCCGGCTCTCGTGGCGTGCGACCGCTGCCACGAGCCGAAGCTCGGCCACATCGCGTGCCCCAGCTGCGGCACGTACAACCGCCGCCAGGTCCTCTCGGTCTGATCGGCGGGGTGCACGGATCGATGTCGGACGGTAACTCCACCCGCAAGGCGTCCTCTGCCTCGAAGGGTTCTTCGGGCAGCGGCAAGGCCGGTGGGCCGGCTTCGACCGAATACGACGTCCTGGAAGGGCGCCTCGGGTACACGCTCGAGCGCGCCCTTCTGGTACGTGCCCTGACCCACCGCTCGTACGCGTACGAGAACGGGGGTCTGCCCACCAACGAACGCCTGGAATTCCTCGGCGACTCGGTGCTGGGCCTGGTGGTGACGGACACCCTCTACCGCGTCCACCCGGACGTCCCGGAGGGCACGCTCGCCAAGCTGCGCGCCGCGGTGGTCAACTCCCGCGCGCTCGCGGACGTCGGCCGGGGCCTTGAGCTCGGCACCTTCATCCGCCTCGGCAAGGGTGAGGAGGGAACCGGCGGCCGCGACAAGTCGTCGATCCTCGCCGACACCGTCGAGGCCGTGATCGGGGCCGTCTACCTGGACCAGGGCCTGGACGCGGCGACCGAGTTCGTCCACCGACTGTTCGACCCGCTGATCGAGGAGTCCTCTCAGCTGGGTGCCGGACTGGACTGGAAGACCAGCCTCCAGGAGCTCACCGCCTCGGTGGGCATCGGCGTGCCCGAGTACGTGGTCATGGAGTCCGGTCCGGACCACGAGAAGACCTTCACCGCGGCGGCCCGGGTGGCCGGCGAGGACTTCGGCAGCGGCGTCGGCCGCTCGAAGAAGGAAGCCGAGCAGAAGGCCGCCGAGAGCGCCTGGCGCGCGATCAAGGAGAAGTACGCCGACCGGCTGCCCGCCGGGGCCTGACCGGCGAGTAGCCTGGCCTCCTGCCGGATCGTCGTACGCAGGAGGCCTGTTCCCGTGCCCGAACTCCCCGAGGTCGAGGTCGTCCGCCGAGGTCTGGCGAACTGGGTCGCCGGGCGCACCGTCGCCGACGTCCAGGTGCTGCACCCGCGCGCGGTCCGCCGCCAGCCCGGCGGCGCGGCCGACTTCGCGGACCGGCTGACCGGCACCGTCCTCGGCGCCGCGCAGCGCCGCGGCAAGTACCTCTGGGTGCCGCTGGGCGGCCCCGGCGCCGGCTCCTCGCTGATCGGCCACCTCGGGATGAGCGGCCAACTCCTCGTCCAGGACCCGGCGGTGCCGGACGAGACCCACCTGCGGGTCCGGCTGCGCTTCGCCGACGGCGGGCGCGAGCTGCGCTTCGTCGACCAGCGCACCTTCGGCGGCCTGGCCGTCGAGGAGGCCGAGGAGGACGCCGAGGGCACCCCGCTCTCCATCGCGCACATCGCCCGCGACCCGCTCGACCCCCGCTTCGACGACGCGGCCTTCGTCGCCGCGCTGCGTGCCAAGCGCACCACCGTCAAGCGCGCCCTGCTCGACCAGACCCTGATCAGCGGCGTCGGCAACATCTACGCCGACGAGGCGCTGTGGCGCTCGAAGCTGCACTACGACCGGCCGACCGCGACCCTCACCCGCCCGCAGTCCGAACTGCTGCTGGCCAACGCCCGGGCCGTGATGACGGCCGCGCTGGCCGTGGGCGGCACCAGCTTCGACAGCCTCTACGTCAACGTGAACGGCGAGAGCGGCTACTTCTCCCGGGACCTCGACGCCTACGGCCGCGAGGACGAGCCCTGCCGCCGCTGCGGCACCGCGATCCGGCGGGCCGCCTGGATGAACCGGTCCAGCTACTTCTGCCCCCGCTGCCAGCGCGTGCCGCGGGACCGCAGCGGGGACTGACACAGCGGGGACTGACGCAGCGGGGGCCGATCGCCGCTACTTGTGGGCGAGTTCGGGACGGTCGGCGGGCGTCCCGCCGGGGTTGCCGTGGGTGTCCTGGCCGAAGTAGGCGACACCGACCGCGGAGACCACCGCGAGCAGGAAGCCGGCCACCCCGAGCCAGCCCAGGCCCGCCTTGGAGGAGTCGCCGAGCCAGAGCACGCCGATCGCGCCGGGCAGCACCGTCTCGCCGACCACCAGGGCGGCGGTGGCGCCGTTCACCGAGCCGATCTGCAGCGCCACGGTGTGCACGTACATGCCGCCGAGGCCGCCGACCAGGATCGCGTAGAGCGCCGGGTCGGAGATCAGCCGGACCAGGTCGAAGGGCTCCACGCCGTTCAGGACGCGCACCCCGACGCCCAGCGCGCCGAAGCCGAGGCCGGAGAGCAGACCGGCGACGATCGCGCCCTTGGAGCCCATCCGGCGCACCAGCAGACTGCCGCCGGCCAGCAGCACGGTGGTGACGATCAGCAGCCCCCAGTGGAAGGCCATCGACGCGTGGTGGCCGCCCTCCGGGCCGGCCGAGACCGCCAGCAGCACCAGGGCCGAGCAGAGCACGCCGATCGAGGCCCACTCCAACTGCTTGAGCCGGATGCCCAGCAGCTTGATGCTGAGCACCGCGGTGATCACCAGGTTGGCGCTGATGATGGTCTGGGAGAGGAACAGCGGCAGCAGCCGCGCGGCCAGCGCGCCGAGCCCGAAGCCGATCAGATCGAGCACCGTGCCGGTGATGAACTCCCAGGTCACGGCGGCCTTGGCGGTGGAGGACAGACTCGGGCCACCGTGCTCGGTGGTCGAGCCGGCGGCGCCCTTGGCCGCCTCCTCCCGCGCCGAGCGGCGGGATCCGACGGCCTGGAGGACCGAGCCGGTGCCGTAGCAGGCGGATGCCGCCACAGCCGTGACGAGGCCGATGATCACCGAGCGCTCCGATCGGGAGTTGGGTCAAGAAGAAGTAATGGGACCGGCGGTCCGGGAACAGTCTGCCCCGTCGCGCGGTACGGTCGGGACGCCCCCTCGCACCGGGCCGGAGCGGCCCCCACGGTGCCCCCGGGCCCGCCGGGACGTACGTCCGGCCGCCTCATGTGGTTCCCGCGCCCCACCCGTATCGGGGTCGACTCGGGGAAATGTCATCCGCGAGAAGGGGAGCCGTCCGGCCGGACGGCGGGGAATCTTGTCACCACCAGTATGCGAAGGGTATGGCGTGCTCCGCCGCTGGTCACGGTAGCGTCGGGGGTTATGAGAACCCTTGCACGACGTTCCCGGGGCGCCGGGCCACTTGCCCTGGTGGCGGCGCTGCTCGGGGCGCTGCTCATGTTTGCCCCGGCGGCCTCGGCCGCCGGCGGTCTGAGCGACGCCGCAGCCACCCTCAAGAAGGGCCAGGTCTACGTCGCCCCGGCGATGCAGGACCGGTTCAGTCAGGCCCAGGCGGACGCCCTGACCAAGAAGATCGAGAAGGCCGACAAGCCGATCTTCGTCGCGGTCGTCCCCGAGGCGGCCAACAAGGCCACCATCGGCACCGACCTGCGCACCCTGGTGGGCATCGACGGCGTCTACGCCGTCTGGCACGGCAACGACGACTTCCTGGCCTACTCGGACCGCGGGGCGATGAGCGCCGGCGCGGCGAGCCGGATCGCGGGCGCCGTCCACCGTGCCGACAAGGGCGACATCAACGCCACCCTGAACGACTTCGTCGACCAGGCCGCCCCGCAGACCAAGGGCAGCGGGGTCAACAGCAGCACCTCGATCGCCTGGGTGATCATCCCGGTCCTGCTGCTGGCCCTGGCCGGCGCCGGTGTCTTCTTCCTCTTCCGCCGCGCCAAGAAGCGCAAGGAGGAGCAGGCCCGGGCCGAGCTGGAGCAGCTGCGCCGCGTCGTCGACGAGGACATCACCGCCTTCGGCGTCGAGCTGGAGCGGCTCGACTTCAACCCGCGTGCCGCCGACGCCGACGACGCCCAGCGCACCGACTACAGCCACGCCCTGGACTCGTACGAGAAGTCCAAGCGGCTGATGGAGGAGGCGAAGAAGCCCGAGGACGTCAAGCAGGTCACCGAGGCGATCGAGGAGGGCCGGTTCCAGCTGGCCACCCTGGCCGCCCGGCGCGAGAAGCGCCCGCTGCCCGAGCGGCGCCCCCCGTGCTTCATGGACCCGCGGCACGGCCCGTCCGTCAAGGACGTCGACTGGGCCCCGGCCGGCGGCTCCGCCCGCCCCGTCCCGGTCTGCCAGGCCGACGCGGACCGCGTCGCGGCCGGCCTCGACCCGGCGGTGCGCACCGTCGACACCGAGCACGGCCCGCAGCCGTACTGGAACGCGGGCCCGGCCTACGCGCCGTACGCCGGCGGGTACTACAGCGGCTTCGGCGGCGGCAGCCTGCTGGGCGGCCTGCTGGTCGGCACCATGCTCGGCTCGATGATGAGCTCCCCGGCCTACGCGGCGGCCCCGATGATGGAGGGCGGCCACGGCGGCTACCAGGACCAGTACGAGGGCGGCGACTTCACCGGCGCCGACTTCAACGCCTCCGACTTCAGCGGCGGCGACTGGGGCGGTGGCAGCGGCGGCGACTTCGGCGGCGGTGGCGGGGACTGGTGACCCGCTGATCCGCTGATCCGTCCGCGATCCCCACGGCCCCGCCGGTTCCGACCGGCGGGGCCGTTCGCCGTCCCCGGCAGGCCTGGAGCGGTGACCTGCCCCGGGGCCCGTTAGGGTCGGGGGCATGCACGGTCGCGATGCCCACAGTGATGAACCGGTCCGGGTGACCGCCTGGGTCCGGGGGAAGGTCCAGCAGGTCGGGTTCCGCTGGTGGACCAGGGCGCGGGCGCTGGAGATCGGCCTGACCGGCTACGCGAGCAACCTCGGCGACGGCCGGGTGCAGGTGGTGGCCGAGGGCCTGGCCGCCGACTGCGAGCAGCTGCTGGCCCAGCTGCGCGGCCCCGACACGCCCGGCGCGGTGAGTGGCGTGACGGAGATCTGGACCGCCGTCGGCGCAGGTTACGAGGGTTTCGAGATCCGCTGAGCCGTCTCCCTGCGGGGCGCCGCCGTCGCGCCCCGGAAATGATCGGCAACCGTCGGTGTCATACGGTTGCCATTCGGGCAGACTCGTGGTTGACTCCGCATCGAACGATGATCCACGAGCACGTGGTGGACCCGGGCCCGAGACCCCCAGGCGTGACGACACCGCCGGGCAGGTGACAGGGGCGCGGTAGCGTGCGGTGATCGTGTTGACCCTTTCCGTCTTTGGTGAGACGCTTGAAGCCCGCGCACACGATCGCGTTCCCCGGCAGGCGCATGCTCTCGTGAGCCCAGCTCACGGCGGTTGTGCCGTAGTGCCCAGCCAGCACTTCCGGTGCGCGCCGCGCGTGCGTCCCCCTTCCCCCTAGACCTGTACCGTTCCGGTTCGGTCACTCAGCGTGGAGGACCATTCATCATGGCAAAGGCGCTTCTCGGGTACGTCGGCGGCCCCGACCCGCGAATGCTCTCCGAGATGCGACGGCTTCAGCAGCGCGTCCAGGATCTTGAGTCCGAGCTCCTTCGGATGCAGGCTGAGAACGACGCGCTCACCGCTGTCGCTGACGAGCACTCGCTGCTCAACAGCATCGATCTGGACCAGCGGGAGCCGGCGCTCACCTGAGCCCCGCCCCGGTCCTCCCAGATCGACGCCGCTGTGCACTGAGCCGCCCCGAAAGGGACGCAGCTTTGCAAGGGACGCCCGGATGTGGCGTCCCTTCGTCGTGTCGGACTGCGGATACAGTCGGTTCCCGTCGTGAGCGAATGAGGGGACTGGCCGCGTGCACCTGAAGAGTCTGACGCTGCGCGGGTTCAAGTCCTTCGCCTCCAGCACCACCCTGCGCTTCGAACCGGGCATCACCTGCGTGGTCGGCCCGAACGGCTCCGGCAAGTCCAACGTGGTGGACGCGCTGTCCTGGGTGATGGGCGAGCAGGGTGCCAAGTCCCTGCGCGGCGGCAAGATGGAGGACGTCATCTTCGCCGGGACCAGCGGGCGCGCCCCGCTGGGCCGCGCCGAGGTCAGCCTCACCATCGACAACGCCGACGGCGCCCTGCCGATCGACTACGCCGAGGTGACGATCACCCGGACCATGTTCCGCAACGGCGGCAGCGAGTACGCGCTCAACGGCGAGACCTGCCGCCTGCTGGACATCCAGGAACTGCTCTCCGACTCCGGCATCGGCCGCGAGATGCACGTCATCGTCGGGCAGGGCCGGCTCGACTCCGTCCTGCACGCCGACCCGATGGGCCGGCGCGCCTTCATCGAGGAGGCGGCCGGCGTCCTCAAGCACCGCAAGCGCAAGGAGAAGGCGCTGCGGAAGCTGGACGCGATGCAGGCCAACCTCAACCGGGTCCAGGACCTGGTCGCCGAACTGCGCCGCCAGCTCGGCCCGCTCGGCAAGCAGGCCAGGGTCGCCCGCCGGGCCGCCGGCATCCAGGCCGACCTGCGCGACGCCCGGCTGCGGCTGCTCGCCGACGACCTGCTGGCCCTGCGCCGGGCCGTCGAGGCCGAGGTCGCCGACGAGTTGGCCCTGCGGCTGCGCCGGACCACCGTCGAACAGGAACTGGCCCGGGCGGTGCAGCGCGAACGCGTGCTGGAGGCGCAGGTCCAGCAGCTCGGGCCGGGCCTGGAGGCCGCCCGGCAGACCTGGTACCGGCTCTTCGCGCTCGCCGAACGCACCCGCGGCACGATCGGACTGGCCGAGGCCCGGGCCCGGCACGCCGTCGCCGGGGGCACGGTCGAGGAACGCCGCGGCCGGGACCCGGAGGAGCTGGAGCGGGAGGCCGAACGGGTCCGCGAGGAGGAGGCCGCACTCGCCGAGGCACTGGAGGAGGCCCAGTACGCGCTGGCCGAGGCGGTCGAGCACAAGAGCGGACTCGAATCCGCGCTGGCCGCCGAGGAACGCCGGCTGCGGGACGCCACCCGGGCCATCGCCGACCGCCGGGAGGGCCTGGCCCGGCTCCAGGGGCAGGCCGCCGCCGCCCGCTCCCGGGCCGGTTCGGCGCAGGCCGAACTCGGCCGGCTCACCGAGGCCAGGGACGAGGCCCTGCTGCGCGCCGGGGCCGCCCAGGGCGAACTGGACGAGCTCCAGCAGCAGGTGGACGGCTCGGCCGTCGAGGACGGACGGGCCGAGGACGGCTACCGGCGGGCCCGGGCCCGGCTGGCCGAGGTCGAACGGGAGCTGGCGGCGGCCCGGGAGGCGGCCGGAGCCGCCGAACGCGAGCGGGCCGCGCTGACCGCGCGGCACGAGGCGCTCTCGCTCGGACTGCGCCGCAAGGACGGCACCGGCGCACTGCTGGACGCGGGGGAGCGACTGGCCGGCGTGCTCGGCCCGGCCGCCGCGCTGCTGCGGATCGAACCCGGCCACGAGGTGCCGCTCGCCGCCGCGCTCGGCGCGGCCGCCGACGCCGTGGCGGTCGACTCGCCCGGCGCCGCCGCCGGGGCGCTGCGACTGCTGCGCGCCCAGGACGCCGGGCGGGCCGCACTGTTGGTCGCCGGTGCCGCCGAACTGCCCCGGACCGAGGGCGAGTTGCCCGAAGGAGCCCGCTGGGCCGCCGAACTGGTCGACGGGCCGCCCGAGTTGCTCGCCGCCGTACGCAACCGGCTGGCCGGGGTGGCCGTGGTCGCCGACCTGGACCAGGCGCTGCGCCTGGTCGCCGAACGCCCCGGACTGTCCGCCGTCACCGCCGAGGGCGACCGGCTGGGCGCCGGCTTCGCCCAGGGCGGCTCCGCCGGCGCGCCCAGCGAGCTGGAGACCCGGGCGGCGGTGGACCGGGCCGCCCGGGCGATCACGGAGGTCGACCTGCGCTGCGCCGAGTCGGCCGGGCGGCTGGCCGAACTCACCGCACTGCGCGGGGAGTCGGCCGCCGAACTGGAGCGGCTCGGCGAACAGCGACGGCAGGCCGAGCAGGAACGGGCCCGGGTGGCGGGCTCGCTCGGCCGGCTCGGCGGGCAGGCCCGGGCCGCCGCCGGGGAGGCCGAACGGCTCTCGGCCGCCGCCGCGCGGGCCGAACAGGGCCTGGCCGAACTGCTCGCCGCCGCCGAGGAACTGGCCGAACGGCTGGCCGTCGCGGAGGAGTCGGCGGACGCGGGGGAGGACGAGCCGGACCGGGCCGAGCAGCAGCGGCTCACCGAGGCCGCCTCGGCCGCCCGGCAGGCCGAACTGGAGGCCCGGCTCTCGGTGCGCACCCACGAGGAGCGGGTCCGCGCCCTGACCGGCCGGGCCGACCAGCTGGACCGGGCCGCCCGCGCCGAGCGCGAGGCGCGCGCCCGGGCCGCCGAGCGCCGCCGGCGCGCCGAGCACGACGCCCGGGTGGCGAACGCCGTCGCGGCGGGCGCCCGGCAGCTGCTCGCCTGCCTGGAGGTCTCGCTGGCCCGCGCGGACGCCGGGCGGGCGGCCGTCGAACAGGCGCTCACCGAGCGGGAGCGCGAGCTCCGGGAGCACCGCGAACACGGGCGCGGGCTCAAGGAGGAGCTGGACAAGCTGGTCGACGCCGGGCACCGGGACGAGGTGCTGCGGGCCGAGAAGCGGCTGCGGATCGAGCAGTTGGAGGCCCGCGCGCTGGAGGAGTTCGGCATCGACGGCGGCGAGCTGCTGGCCTCGTACGGGCCGGACCGGCCCGTCCCGCCCTCGGCGGCGGAGGACGGGCAGGAGCCGGGGGAGCCGTACCCGTACGTCCGGGCCGAGCAGGAGAAGCGGCTGCGGGCCGCCGAGAAGGCGTACCAGCAGCTGGGCAAGGTCAACCCGCTGGCGCTGGAGGAGTTCGCCGCGCTGGAGGAGCGCCACACCTTCCTCGGCGAGCAGCTGGACGACCTCAAGCGCGGCCGGCGCGACCTGCTGGACATCGTCCGGGACGTGGACCAGCGGGTCGAGCAGCTGTTCAGCGCCGCCTACCATGACACCGCCGCCCAGTTCGAGGGCGTCTTCGCCCGGCTCTTCCCCGGCGGCGAGGGGCGGCTGGTGCTGACCGACCCGGACGACATGCTCACCACCGGGGTCGAGGTGGAGGCCCGTCCGCCCGGCAAGAAGGTCAAGCGGCTGTCGCTGCTGTCCGGCGGCGAGCGCTCGCTGACCGCGGTGGCCCTGCTGGTGGCGATCTTCAAGGCCCGGCCCAGCCCGTTCTACGTGATGGACGAGGTGGAGGCGGCGCTGGACGAGACCAACCTGCGCCGGCTGGTCGGGATCATGGAGGAGCTCCGGGAGAGCTCCCAGCTGATCGTGATCACCCACCAGAAGCTGACCATGGAGTCCGCCGACGCCCTGTACGGCGTGACCATGAAGGGCGACGGGATCTCCCAGGTGATCAGCCAGCGACTGCGCGAGGGGCACCGGGAGCGGAAAGCACTCTCGGTGCCTCCCCGGCAGCACGACGAGGCGATCACCTCAGGGCCGATGGTCTGATCCAACGGCCTACGCCGGGGCAGATGCTCCCGGACGACCCGATCACGGATACTGGTCGGGTTGTGACTCCTCCCCCTCGCGCGCGAGGGGGCTTCTCACTCAGCCGCTTGACGACCTCATGACGGCCAAGCCCTGACCGGTGCCGGGTGGCACGCGGCCAGCGTAAGGGAGGCGGCGGCGCCCCGTGCGTCGGTGACCGAAGGATCACTCTGTCGTGGGATCCAGTGAAGGAGATTGATGTGGAATACGTGATCCTTGCCGTAGTCATCGCCGTGGTCGCCGTCGGCGCGATCGCGGGCCTCGTCGTTTCCGGCAGACGACGCCAGCAGCTGCCCCCGAAGTCGCAGGCGCCGGTCATCACGGCGCCGAAGACCACCCCGCAGGAGCCCCAGGTCGGCGAGGAGGCCGCGCCGCCGACCGAGGAGCCCCGCCGTACCGTCGAGGAGGTGCCGCTCCCCGAGGCCGTCGAGCCCGCCGAGGAGGTGGTGGTCGAGGCCCCGGCCGAGGCCGAGGCGGCGCCCGCCGTCGAGGTCCCCGAGCCCACCGCCGGCCGGCTGGTCCGGCTGCGCTCCCGGCTCTCCCGCTCGCAGAACTCGCTGGGCAAGGGCCTGCTCTCGCTGCTCTCCCGCGAGCACCTGGACGAGGACACCTGGGAGGAGATCGAGGAGACCCTGCTCACCGCGGACGTCGGCGTCGCCCCGACCCAGGAGCTGGTCGAGCGGCTGCGCACCCGGGTGAAGGTGCTCGGCACCCGTACCCCCGACGAGCTGCGCGCCCTGCTGCGCGAGGAGCT
Organism: Kitasatospora sp. NPDC001309; assembly: GCF_042896295.1. Classification (NCBI taxonomy): domain Bacteria; kingdom Bacillati; phylum Actinomycetota; class Actinomycetes; order Kitasatosporales; family Streptomycetaceae; genus Kitasatospora; species Kitasatospora sp. NPDC001309. Next base: position 345,265 of record NZ_JBIAXC010000002.1, read on the forward strand.
GGTCGAGCTGGTCGGCAAGGACGCCGACCGCACCGTCCGCTCCACCAAGCACGAGGAGGGCCCGGCCGTGGTCCTGGTCGTCGGCGTCAACGGCGTCGGCAAGACCACCACCACCGGCAAGCTGGCGCGCGTGCTGGTCGCCGACGGCCGCACCGTGGTGCTCGGCGCGGCCGACACCTTCCGCGCCGCCGCCGCGGACCAGCTGCAGACCTGGGGCGAGCGGGTCGGTGCGCGCACCGTGCGCGGCCCGGAGGGCGGCGACCCGGCCTCCATCGCGTTCGACGCGGTCAAGGAGGGCATCGCCGAGGGCGTCGACACGGTGCTGATCGACACCGCCGGCCGGCTGCACACCAAGACCGGCCTGATGGACGAGCTGGGCAAGGTCAAGCGGGTCGTCGAGAAGCACGGCCCGGTGGACGAGGTGCTGCTGGTGCTGGACGCCACCATTGGTCAGAACGGCCTGATCCAGGCCCGGGTGTTCGCCGAGGTGGTGGACATCACCGGCATCGTGCTGACCAAGCTGGACGGCACCGCCAAGGGCGGCATCGTGGTCGCGGTCCAGCGCGAGCTGGGCGTGCCGGTCAAGCTGATCGGTCTGGGCGAGGGCGCGGACGACCTGGCGCCGTTCGAGCCGGGTGCGTTCGTGGACGCGCTGATCGGGGACTGACCGGGACTTCCCGTCGGTCGGGGTCCGCTCCTTCGGGGGCGGGCCCTTTCGCCTGTCCGGGGTCCGGGGAGGCCGGGGGGCGGGTGCCGGCGTCCGACGTTCGGCGTCCGAGAGGAGTCCTACGAGGCGATCCAGGCGGGCTCGGCGGTGCGCTCGCGGCTGCGGTGGCAGGCGTACGCGAGGGTGCCGAGCAGCAGCCGGGCCTCGGGCGGGCAGCCGGCGTTGTCGCGGGTGGGGCGGCGCAGCCAGCGGACCGGGCCGAGCTCGCCGAGCACGGTGGGCGGGGCGGCGACGTAGCTGCCCTCGCCGTGGCAGGTGAGGTCGAGCGCGGCGTCGTCCCAGCCCATCCGGTACAGCAGGTCGGGCAGTCGGCGAGCGGTGCCGGCGGAGACCAGGAACTGCAGTCGGCCGGTGGGCGGGGCCAGTACCGGGCCGACCTGGGTGCCCATCCGCTCCAGCCGGACCAGGGCCTGGAGGCCGGCCGGCTCGGGGACGTCCAGCACGTCGAAGGCGCGGCCGGTGGGGAACAGCACCGAGCCCTCGGCGTCGGCGGCGTCGGCCGGCCCGGTGGTGCCGGGCACGGGGTGCAGGCCGGGGGCGGCGCAGCGGCGGGAGCCGCAGGGACAGCGGGTCGGGGCGGTGGCGCCGGCCGCCGGTTCGCCGGTGGCGACGGTCCAGCCCCAGCGGCCGGTGTACTCCGCGGCGGCCCGGGACGCGGTGACCTTGGTGCGGCGGCGCGCGCCCAGCGGTGCCAGCCGCAGGTGCCCCAGTCGAAGTTCGCCGAACAGGTTGTCCATGCCTCCCCCAACAGGTTCTCGTTGCCGATGGTTACGGGACGGTGACTGTGTGTTGATTGTCCGGTGTGTGGTGCGTGGTGCGGTGGCGGCGCGCAGCGCTTGGCGTGCGCCTGTTGTGGCGGTGTGCCTCGGGCGCCGCCTTGTGGGGGCGGCGCCGATGCCGGATCGTCGTGTGCGCGGGACGGTTGCCGTCCCGAGTGGGCGCCGAACTCGCCTGGGACTGCGATGTATTGCGGGGTCTGCCGGGTCTGCCGGGGCTGGCCGGGGGACTTGGCGGCCCGCATATGCCGGACCGTCGCGACTACCCAGTCAAGCGTGTGCCCCCGGGGTTCGGTTCACTCCTGGGGGTGGCGAAAGGTGGCGTTTCGCCAGGGGCGCTCCCACGGGTGCCTCACGGGGCACTACGTTCAGCACACGGACGTCGTCGAAGCGCCTGCTCCGAGCCGTCGGGGAACGGGAGTTGGGGATCTGACGGACCGTCCGGGACGATGGCACACCAGTACGACGAGCGGTACCGCGAGGGCAGGACGGGCGGCACCGCGACACCTCAGGCACGGCACGTCTGGCAAGAGCCCGCAACCGTCGGGCGGTCACGATCGGGGGCCCCGCAGGGGCCGGGCGGGATGGGGACGTTCCCATGGCAGAGAAGCAACCCAACGAGAAGCTGACCACGTGGTTCGCCCGCAGCGGCTGGTCCAAGGGTGAGTTGGCCCGCCAGGTCAACCGCCGGGCCCGGCAGATCGGCGCCCACCACGTGTCCACCGACACCTCCCGGGTGCGCCGCTGGCTCGACGGGGAACAGCCGCGCGAGCCGATCCCCAAGATCATGTCCGAGCTGTTCTCGGAGCGCTTCGGCTCGGTGGTCTCGGTCGAGGACCTCGGCCTGCGCGCCGCCGTCCCGGTCTCCACCGTCGGCGGCGGCGTCGACCTGCCGTGGAGCGCCCCGCAGACCGTCCAGCTGATCAGCGACTACTCCCGCAGCGACCTGATGCTCAACCGCCGGGGCTTCCTCGGCACCTCCCTCGCGCTGACCGCCGGCGCCGCGCTGATCGAGCCGATGCAGCGCTGGCTCACGCCCGGCCCGACCGGCGTCCCCACCCCGATCCTCACCGCGGCCAACGGCGGCGAGGCGTTCACCGGCCGGCTCTCCGAGCCGGAGCTGGAACTGCTGGAGCAGACCACGGTCATGTTCCGTCAGTGGGACGCCCAGAACGGCGGCGGGCTGCGCCGCAAGGCCGTGGTCGGCCAACTCCACGAGGTCACCGACCTGCTGCAGGAGACGTACAGCGAGGACACCACCAAGCGGCTGTTCCGGCTCACCGCCGAACTCGCCCACCTGGCCGGATGGATGTCGTACGACGTCGGGATGCATCCGAGCGCGCAGAAGTACTACGTGCTGGCGCTGCACGCGGCCAAGGAGGCCGGCGACCGCCCCTTCGGCGCGCTGATCCTCACCGACATGAGCCGCCAGATGATCCACCTCAACCGGGGCGAGGACGCCCTGGAGCTGATCCACCTGGCGCAGTACGGCAGCCGGGACACCGCCACCCCGCGCCAGCAGTCCCTGCTGTACGCGATGGAGGCGCGCGCCTACGCCACCATCGGCGAGATCAACCGCTGCGCCCGGGCGATCCGGCTGTCCGAGGACACCTTCACCGACATCCGTGACGGTGACGGCGACCCGGACTGGCTGAAGTTCTTCTCGCCGGCCGAGCTGAACGCCGAGAACGCCCACTCCTACCGGGACCTCGCGTACCACTCGGACAACGCCCAGCTGTACGCCTCGCTGTCGGCGCCGGTGATGGAGCGCGCGGTCGACCTGTTCCGGCAGGACGACGACCACGTGCGGTCGTACGCCTTCAACCTGATCGGCATGGCCAGCGTGCACCTGCTGCAGCGGGAGGCCGAGGAGGCGGCGAGGTACGCCGAGCAGGCGGTCGACATCGCGACCAAGGTGCGTTCGGAGCGGCTGAACTCCCGGGTGCGCAAGACCACGGAGGCCGCGGCGGCCCGGTTCCAGGGCGTGGACGCGGTGAGCCGGCTCAAGGAGCGGGTGGTCCAGGACATCCCGGAGTTCGTCTCGGTGGTCTGAGCGACTCCGGCGGGGCTCCACCGACCGTGACGGCCGCCGCCGTCACGGTCGGTGGCACGTCCGGGGCGGCCCGGGCGGTGCGGTGAGGCGGTACCGGACGGTGCGGTGAGGCGGCACGGTAACCCATCCGGCCCCGCGTCCGGGCCGCGGTTCACGTGCCCGTAACCCGCGCGACGCACGCGTCACGGCCGCGAAACAACCGGTCGCACTGGCCGAAACCAGCCTTCGGCACTCTCCTCTTCATCGCCGCCACCCCGGGTGGCACGGGACAGGTACCCGGGGGTGGAGCGGCACTCACGCAGAGGAGACGCCGATGCCGGACGGCTTCAGCGCGGGCGACACCGCCTTCGTACTCATCAGTGCGGCCCTGGTCATGGTGATGACCCCGGGCCTGGCCTTCTTCTACGGGGGCATGGTCAGGGCCAAGAGCACACTGAACATGCTGGCGATGAGCTTCCTCTCGCTCGGCATCGTCAGCGTGCTCTGGGTGCTCTACGGCTACTCGCTCAGCTTCGGGCCCGACTCCTTCGCCGGTCTGATCGGCAACCTGGACTTCCTCGGGATGCGCAACATCGGGCTGAACGAACTCACCGGATCGATCCCGGTCACGGCGTTCGCGGTCTTCCAGCTGATGTTCGCGATCATCACCCCGGCGCTGATCAGCGGTGCGATCGCGGACCGGGCCAAGTTCTCCGCCTGGGGCCTGTTCATCGCGCTCTGGGTGACGGTGGTCTACTTCCCGGTCGCGCACTGGGTGTTCTTCTTCGACAACGGCAACGGCGGCTGGCTGGGCGACCGCAACGGCGTGATCGACTTCGCCGGCGGCACGGCCGTGCACATCAACGCCGGTGTCGCGGGCCTCGCGCTCTGCCTGGTGCTGGGCAAGCGGGTCGGCTTCAAGAAGGACCCGATGCGCCCGCACAGCCTGCCGCTGGTGATGCTCGGCTCCGGGCTGCTCTGGTTCGGCTGGTTCGGCTTCAACGCGGGCTCGGCGCTGGCCGCCAACGGCGTGGCCGCGATGGCGATGGTGAACACCCAGGTCGCCACCGGTGCGGCGCTGGTCGGCTGGCTGGTCTTCGAGAAGCTCAAGCACGGCGCGTTCACCACGCTGGGCGCCGCCTCCGGCGCGGTGGCCGGGCTGGTCGCGATCACCCCGGCCTGCGGCTCGGTCAGCCCGCTCGGCGCGGTGGCGATCGGCCTGGTCGCGGGCGCCGTCTGCGCCGCCGCCGTCTCGCTCAAGTACCGCTGGGGCTTCGACGACTCGCTCGACGTGGTCGGCGTGCACGCGGTGGGCGGGGCGATCGGCTCGCTGCTGATCGGCCTGTTCGCCACCGGCGGGGTCGGCCAGACCGCCAAGGGCCTGTTCTACGGCGGCGGGCTCGGCCAGCTCGGCAAGCAGGCGATGGGCGTGGCGGTGGTCGCCGCGTACTCCTTCGTGCTGTCCTGGCTGCTGGCCAAGGCGGTCGACAAGCTGGTCGGCTTCCGGGTCCCCGAGGAGGTCGAGGTGGCCGGCATCGACCAGGCCGAACACGCCGAGTCCGCCTACGATTTCAGCGCCGTCGGCGCGGGGCTGGCCCGGGCGCTCCCGACCGTGGGCGCCGGTGCCGCGTCCGGTGGGAAGCCCGCCGGGAAGCCCGCCGACCCGCCCGCCGGAAAGTCCGCCGACACGTCCGTCGGGACGTCCGTTGAGAAGACCGAGGTCGACGCCTGATGAAGCTCATCACCGCCGTGATCAAGCCCTACCGCCTGGACGAGGTGAAGGCCGCGCTGCAGGCCTTCGGGGTCCACGGCCTGACCGTCACCGAGGCCAGCGGCTACGGCCGCCAGCGCGGCCACACCGAGGTCTACCGGGGCGCCGAGTACACCGTCGACCTGGTACCGAAGGTCAGGATCGAGGTCCTGGTCGAGGACGAGGACGCCGACGACCTGATCGACGTCCTGGTGAAGGCCGCCCGCACCGGCAAGATCGGCGACGGGAAGGTGTGGAGCGTCCCGGTCGACACCGCCGTCCGGGTCCGCACCGGCGAACGCGGCCCGGACGCCCTGTGAGGCACTGACCGATCCGGCGGATCCGCCCCCTGCCCGGGGCGCGGGTCCGCCCGTCGGCGCATCCCCGCTCAGCCGTACGACGGCTCGGCCCCGCGACGGCCCAGCCCCACCGGCCGGCCCCCACGACGGCTCATCCGCACCACGGACGGGACCCACGCGCATGACCACCGAGACCAGCCCCTCCGACCCCCTCGGCCACGCGGCGGCAAGGACCGCGCTGCTGGAGCGGCCCGGGCTGACCGGCCGCCCGCGCCGGGCCGCGCTCGCCCGGCTCACCGACGACTGGCTGGCCGCGCTGCTCGCCGACGCCGGGGCGCCGGCGTCCGGCGTCGCGCTGGTCGCCGTCGGCGGCTACGGCCGGGGCGAGCTGTCCCCGCGCAGCGACCTGGACGTCCTGCTGCTGCACTCCGGCCCGGTCCCGCGCGAGCTGCCGGAGCGGATCTGGTACCCGGTCTGGGACACGGGTGCCAAGCTCGACCACTCGGTGCGCACCGTCGCCGAGGCCCGGGCGGTGGCCGCCGCCGACCTCAAGGCCCAGCTCGGCCTGCTGGACGCCCGGCACCTGGCCGGGGACCGGGACCTCACCGCCGCGCTGCGGTCCGCGGTGTTCACCGACTGGCGCGCGAGCGCCCCCGTGCGGCTGCCCGAACTGCGCGAGCTGGGCCGGGAGCGGGCCGAGCGGCACGGCGAACTGTCCTTCCTGCTGGAGCCCGACCTCAAGGAGGCCCGGGGCGGTCTGCGCGACCTGGTCGCGCTGGACGCCGTCGCCGCCACCTGGCTGGCCGACGCGCCCCGGGACGGCCTGGACACCGCCGCCCTGCGCCTCGCCGACGTCCGCGACGCGCTGCACCTGGTCACCGGCCGGGCCACCGAGCGGCTCGGCCTCCAGGACCAGGACCAGGTCGCCGAGCGGCTCGGCGTGCTGGACGCCGACACCCTGCTGCGCCAGGTCTACGAGGCCGCCCGGACCATCGCCTACGCGAGCGACGTCACCTGGCGGGCGGTCGACCGGGTGCTCGCCGCCCGCTCCGGCCGCGGCCGCCGGGCGGTCCGGCTGGGCTTCCCGTTCACCGGCGCCGGGCGGGGCGCCGGCGCGGTGGCCCGGGGCGCCGTCGCCCGCCGCCCGCTCGCCGAGGGCGTGGTCGAGCAGGACGGCGAGGCAGTGCTCGCCCAGGCCGCCCGTCCGGCCGCCGACCCGGTGCTGCCGCTGCGCGCCGCGGCCGCCGCCGCGCAGAACGGGCTGACCGTCTCGTACGCGACGGTGCGCCGACTGGCCGCCGAGTGCCGCCCGCTGCCGGTGCCCTGGCCGGACGAGGCGCGCGAGCAGCTGGTGACCCTGCTGGGGGCGGGGGAGGCGGCCGTCCCGGTCTGGGAGGCGCTGGAGGCGGAGGGGCTGGTGACCAGGCTGCTGCCGGACTGGGAGCGGGTCCGCTGCCGTCCGCAGCGCAACGCGGTGCACCGCTGGACGGTGGACCGGCACCTGGTCGAGACGGCGGTCCGGGCCGCCGCGATGACCCGCCGGGTGGCCCGACCGGACCTGCTGCTGGTGGCCGCGCTGCTGCACGACCTCGGCAAGGGCTGGCCCGGCGACCACAGCGAGGCCGGCGAGGTGATCGTCCGCGACCTGGCCGTGCGGATGGGCTTCCCCGCCGAGGACACCGAGACCCTGGCGGTGCTGGTCCGCCACCACCTGACGCTGGTGGACACCGCCACCCGGCGCGACCCGGACGACCCGGCCACCGCCGAGACGATCACCAAGGCGGTCGGCACCCTGCCGGAGCTGGAACTGCTGCACGCCCTCACCGAGGCCGACGCGCTGGCCACCGGCCCGGCCGCGTGGAGCAGCTGGCGGGCCTCCCTGGTGGACGGCCTGGTGGCCCGGGTCGCCGCGCAGCTGGCCGGCGGCGGGGCCGCCCCGGTGGAGGCGGAGCCCGGCGCGGAGCAGGAGCGGCTGGCGGTCGAGGCCGCCCGCACCGGCGCCCCCGCGCTGTCGCTGCTGGCCCAGGCCGAGGGGGCGGACCCGGGCACCGAGCCGATGGGCGTCGAGCTGAACCTGGCCGTCCCGGACCGGCCCGGGCTGCTCGGCACGGTCGCCGGGGTGCTGGCGCTGCACCGGCTGACCGTCCGCTCGGCGGGCCTGCGCGAGCTGGACCCGATCGGCGCCGGCCCGGTGCTGCTGCTGTCCTGGCGGGTGGCGGCCGAGTTCGGCGAGCTGCCGGAGGCGGCCCGGCTGCGCGCGGACCTGCGCCGGGCGCTGGACGGCTCGCTGGACGTCTCCCGCCGGCTCGCCGAGCGGGACGCCGCCGCCCCGCGCCGCAAGGGCATCCCGACCCCGCCGCCGCTGGTCACGGTGGCGCCCGCGGTGGCCTCGGCGACCGCGACCGTGCTGGAGGTCCGGGCGCACGACGCCCCCGGGCTGCTGCACCGGATCGGCCGGGCGCTGGACGGGGCGGGGGTGCGGGTGCGCACCGCGCACGTCTCCACGCTGGGGGCGGAGGCCGTCGACTCCTTCTACCTGACCGATCCGGCCGGCCTGCCGCTGGCCGCCGAGCGGGCCCGGGAGGTGGCGGCGGCGGTCCGCTCGGCGCTGGGCTGAGGGCCTCCCGCACGGGCGGCCGAGGGCCTCCCGCACGGGCGGCGGAGGGCCGCTCGCCCGGGGGTGGAGACCGTACCCGGGGCGGCCGGATACCCTGGGGACGACGACCGTACCGATACCGATGCCGCAGAGGACCCGCGACGACGTGTTCGACACCCTTTCCGATCGCCTCGCAGCGACGTTCAAGAACCTCCGGGGCAAGGGCCGCCTGAGCGAGGCGGACATCGACGCCACCGCCCGCGAGATCCGCATCGCGCTGCTGGAGGCGGACGTCGCGCTGCCGGTCGTCCGGGCCTTCATCAAGCAGGTCAAGGAGCGTGCGGCCGGCGTCGAGGTCTCCGGTGCGCTGAACCCGGCACAGCAGATCATCAAGATCGTCAACGAGGAGCTCATCGCCATCCTCGGTGGCGAGACCCGCCGGGTGCGGTTCGCCAAGAACGGCCCGACGGTCATCATGCTCGCCGGTCTGCAGGGTGCCGGTAAGACCACCCTGGCGGGCAAGCTCGGCCACTGGCTGAAGCAGCAGAAGCACACCCCGCTGCTGGTCGCCTGCGACCTCCAGCGCCCCAACGCGGTCAACCAGCTCCAGGTGGTCGCCGACCGCGCCGGCGTGGCCTTCTACGGTCCGCAGCCGGGCAACGGCGTCGGCGACCCGGTGCAGGTCGCCCGGGACTCGATCGAGTACGCCAAGCAGAAGCAGTACGACGTCGTCGTCGTCGACACCGCCGGCCGCCTGGGCATCGACGCCGAGCTGATGCAGCAGGCCGCCGACATCCGCGCCGCGGTGAACCCGGACGAGGTCCTGTTCGTCGTCGACGCGATGATCGGCCAGGACGCGGTCACCACCGCGCAGGCCTTCCTCGAAGGCGTCGACTTCACCGGTGTCGTGCTCTCCAAGCTCGACGGCGACGCCCGCGGTGGCGCCGCCCTGTCGGTCGCGCACGTCACCGGCCGCCAGATCATGTTCGCCTCCAACGGCGAGAAGGTCGACGACTTCGACGCCTTCCACCCGGACCGGATGGCCTCGCGCATCCTGGGCATGGGCGACGTCCTCTCGCTGATCGAGAAGGCCGAGCAGACCTTCTCGCAGGCCGAGGCCGAGAAGATCGCCGCCAAGCTGCGCGGCGGCCCGAAGGCCTTCACGCTGGACGACTTCCTGTCCCAGCTGGAGCAGGTCCAGAAGATGGGCTCGATCTCCAAGCTGCTCGGCATGCTGCCCGGCATGGGCCAGATCCGCGAGCAGATCAACAACATCGACGACAAGGACGTCAACCGGGTCGGCGCGATCATCAAGTCGATGACCCCGACCGAGCGCGCCGAGCCGGAGCTGATCAACGGCTCCCGCCGGGCCCGCATCGCCAAGGGCGCGGGCGTCCAGGTCGGCGAGGTCAAGAACCTGGTCGAGCGGTTCTTCGACGCCCGCAAGATGATGTCCGCGATGGCCTCCGGCAAGGGCATGCCCGGCATGCCGGGGATCCCGGGCATGGGCGGCGGCGCCAAGAAGTCCGGCAAGAAGGCCCCGCAGGCCAAGGGCAAGCGCAAGAGCGGCAACCCGTTGAAGCGGGCTCAGGAGGAGGCCGCGGCCGCCGAGCGCCGCGCGCTCGGCCCGGGCGCCGACCAGGGCCCGGCCGACGGCGGCGGCGCGTTCGGTCTCGGCGCGGGCAAGGGCCCGGCCGACTTCGAACTGCCCAAGGAGTTCAAGGACCTGCTGTAGTCCTCGGTTTCCCGCTGTTGCGGCCCGTCGTCCGGAGTCCTCCGGGCGGCGGGCCGCACGCGTGTCCGGGGCGACGCCGGTGGGACGGTGGGTGCCGCCGTGTCCGACGGGCTTCGCGGTGCCGGATGATGTCGGCATGCCAGATGATGTCGCCGTGCGAGTGATGATCAGGGCCCCGAGGGCCGAGGACGAGGTTGTGTACGCGGAGGCGGTCCGCCGGTCCGCCGATCACATCGGACGGTGGAACCCGGTCGAGCCGGACGGGCTGCCCGAGCTGCTGGGACGCCAGGGCGCCGGCCTGCGCACGTTCCTGATCCTCGACCGGGAGAGCGGCGGGCTGGTCGGCAAGGTGAACGTCGCCAACATCGTGATGGGCCGGTTCTGCAACGCCTCGCTGGGCTACGACTCGTACCTGCCGTACGCCGGCACCGGGCGGATGACCGAGGGCCTGCGGCTGGTCCTGGACCGCTGCTTCGCCCCGCAGTCGGCCGACGGGCTGGGCCTGCACCGGCTGGAGATCAACGTGCAGCCGGAGAACGAGCGCTCGATCGCGCTGGCCAAGCGGCTGGGCTTCCGGCACGAGGGCTACACCCCGCGGATGCTGTTCCTCCAGGGGGACTGGCGCGACCACGAGCGGTTCGCGCTGACCGCGGAGGAGTGGCCGGGCGGCGCGGCGTAGCCCACTGACAGGAGGTCATATCCGCTGGTCGGAGGCGTCGGTGCGGCCGTACGGACGGTCCGGCGCGGCGTTGCGGTTGGCCCGCCCCAGTGGCTGTCCGTATCGTCCGGTGGGTGACCGAACCCGTGCCGCCGCGCCAGACCCCCGACCAGCCCTGGCGGTCCGAGGGCGCCCCGCCCCCGCCGCCGCCCCGCCGCCGGATGCCCGGCGGCTGGGCGGGCCTCGTCCTGACCGCACTCGTGGTGTTCCTGATCTCCGACCTGCTGCTGTCGTTCTTCGGCAACGAGGGCGCCACCACGATCTCCTACACCGAGTTCAACAACCAGCTGAACAAGGGCAACATCACCAAGATCTACTCCAAGGGCGACGCGATCGAGGGCACCCTCAAGAGCGCCCAGCCCAAACCCGACGGCGGCAAGGGCGACTACACCGACTTCGACACCCAGCGCCCCTCCTTCGCGGGCGACAACCTGTGGACCACCCTGCAGCAGCAGGGCGTCGAGGTCACCGCCACCTCCCCGGTCCAGCAGCGCAGCTTCCTGACCAACCTGCTGCTCTCGCTCGCCCCGATGCTGCTGCTGGTCTTCATCTGGGTGCTGCTGGCCCGCCGGATGGCCGGCGGGCTCGGCGGCGGACCGCTCGGCCGCAAGGCCCCGCCCAAGCCGGTCACCGCCGACCAGGGCAAGCGCACCACCTTCGCCGACGTGGCCGGCATCGACGAGGTCGAGGCCGAACTCACCGAAGTGGTCGACTACTTGAAGCACCCCGAGCGCTACCGCAAGCTCGGTGCCAAGATGCCGCGCGGGGTGCTGCTCAGCGGCCCGCCCGGCACCGGCAAGACCCTGCTGGCCCGGGCCGTGGCCGGCGAGGCGGACGTGCCGTTCTTCTCCGCCTCCGCCTCCGAGTTCATCGAGATGATCGTCGGCGTCGGTGCCAGCCGGGTCCGCGAACTGTTCGCCGAGGCCCGCAAGGTCGCCCCGGCGATCATCTTCATCGACGAGATCGACACCATCGGCCGCCAGCGCGGCGCCGGCGGCGGCATGGGCGGGCACGACGAGCGCGAGCAGACGCTCAACCAGATCCTCACCGAGATGGACGGCTTCACCGGCTCCGAGGGCGTCATCGTGATCGCCGCGACCAACCGGGCCGACGTGCTCGACCCGGCGCTGCTGCGCCCCGGCCGCTTCGACCGCCGGATCACCGTCAGCCCGCCCGACCGGGAGGGGCGCGCCGCGATCCTGCGCATCCACACCCGTACCGTCCCGCTGGCCGGCGACACCGACCTCACCCAGCTGGCCAAGGTCACCCCCGGGATGACCGGCGCCGAACTCGCCAACCTGGTCAACGAGGCGGCCCTGCTGGCCGTCAAGCGGGAGCAGGACGCGGTCAACGAGCGGGACCTCTCGGACGCCCTGGAGAAGGTCCAACTCGGCGCCGTGCGACCGCTGGTGATGCCGCAGGAGGAGCGCGAGCGGACGGCGTACCACGAGAGCGGCCACGCGCTGCTGGGCATGCTCCAGCCGGGCGCGGACCCGGTCCGCAAGATCACCATCGTGCCGCGCGGCCGGGCCCTCGGCGTCACCCTCTCCACCCCGGAGAACGACCGCTACTCGTACACCGAGCCCTACCTGCGCGGCCGGATCATCGGCGCGCTCGGCGGGATGGCCGCCGAGCAGGTGGTCTACGGGGTGATCACCACCGGCGCGGAGAGCGACCTGGAGCAGGTCACCAACATCGCCCGCGGGATGGCCGGGCGCTGGGGGATGAGCGAGCGGGTCGGGCGGCTCACCGCCGTGCCCGCGGACGCCCAGGGCGCGTACGGGCTCTCGGCGGCGCCGACCACGCTGGACGCGGTGGACGAGGAGGCCCGGCGGATCGTCGCCGAGTGCTACGAGGACGCGGTGCGGATCCTGAACGAGGAGCGGCAGCGGCTGGACGCGCTGGCGGCGGCGCTGCTGGAGGCGGAGACCCTCGACGAGGAGGCGGCCTACCGGGCCGCCGGGGTGCCGCGGAAGGCCTCCGAGGAGGCGTGAGCCGGGGAGCCGGGGGCGCCCGCCGTGGTGGCGGGCGCCCCCGGTTTCCGTTGCTCGGGGGCTTTCAGCGCGGCCGCTCGGCGATCAGGTAGCGGAAGACGTTCTCCATCCGGACCGAGCCGTCCGGGCGCAGGTACGGCTGCAGCGCCTCCTCCAGCTCCTTGGCCACCAGCGGGGCGCCGGAGAACTCCTCGGCCGCCTCGAACAGTCCGGTGGAGAGCAGGCCGCGCACCGCGCTGTCGAGGTCCGGGTAGGCGAACGGGCAGCTCACCCGGCCGCTGCCGGCCGGGCGCAGGCCGGCCGGGGCCAGCAGGTCCTCCAGCGTTCCCGGCGCGCTCAGTTCGAACGGGTCGCGGGCGGTGGTCCGCCCGGCCATCCGGCGGGCCGCGTCCAGCACCGGGGCGCTCTCGCAGTGCTCCGGCGGGCCCCAGGCGGCGAGCACCACGTGCCCGCCCGGGAGGGTGTGCCGGGCCGCCTCGGCGACCACCGGCCCGGGCTCGGCGGAACCGGGCAACTGGTCGAAGACCGTCACCAGCGAATGGGCCGAGCGGGGGACGGCGGCGGCCGGCCGGGCCCCCGCGCACACCCGCAGCCGACGCCCCCGGGCCAGCTCGCGCAGCTCGTCCCGCGGCTCCTGCCCGGCGACCTGGGCGCCCCGTCCGGCGGCCAGCAGCAGGGCCAGTCCGGACCGGCAGCCCAGTCCCAGCACGCTGCTCGCCGGGCCGACCTCCAGGCGGTCGTGCACCGCCTCGTAGAGCGGCACCAGCATGCGCTCCTGGATCTCCGCCCAGTCGCGCGCCCGCGCGGGCCCCGCGGCCTCCTGCGGGGGGTGGTGCGGTCGTGCGCCGGTCGGTCGTGCGCCCGCCGGTCGTGCGGTCCCTGGTCGTGCGGTCGTGCCGGTCGTCCGAGCTGAAGCCATCGCGGCCTCCCATCCGGTCCTTCGGTGTGCAGCTACGGCTCCCCCAAAGTCCCGCCCCACTCCAGCGAACAGCGGGTCGGGCCCGGCGTCCAGAGGGGTGCAGGGTGGTGCGCGCGTGTCGCGGTCGTGCGCCCCCTGCGGACGGACCGCGGTCGGCGTGCCACGACTGAGGGTGTCCTCACCCCCTCATCGGTGTGATACCGATTCGAAGTGAGGGGGCCGATCCCCGTACCATTCCGCCCATGGCTAAGGCACCCGTTCTCACCCCTCAGGCGGAAGACTTCCCGCGCTGGTACCAGGACCTCATCAACAAGGCCGAGCTGGCCGACAACGGTCCGGTGCGCGGCACCATGGTCATCCGACCGTACGGCTACGGGCTGTGGGAGCGGATGCAGCAGGAGATGGACGCGCGCATCAAGAAGGCGGGCGCCCAGAACGCCTACTTCCCGATGTTCATCCCGCAGTCCTACCTGACGAAGGAAGCCGAGCACGTCGAGGGCTTCGCACCCGAGCTCGCGGTCGTCACCCACGGCGGCGGCAAGCAGCTGGAGGAGCCGGTCGTCGTCCGGCCGACCTCCGAGACCATCATCAACGAGTACTTCTCGAAGTGGGTGCAGAGCCACCGCGACCTGCCCCTGCTGATCAACCAGTGGGCCAACGTGGTCCGTTGGGAGCTCCGCCCGCGCGTCTTCCTGCGCACCACCGAGTTCCTCTGGCAGGAGGGCCACACCGCCCACGCCACCTACGAGGACGCCCGCGCGTACGCGTCGATGATCCACACCCAGGTCTACGGCGACTTCATGACCAACGTGCTCGGCATCGACGTCGTGCTCGGCCGCAAGACCGCCAAGGAGCGCTTCGCCGGCGCCATCAACACCCTCACCCTCGAAGGCATGATGGGTGACGGCAAGGCGCTGCAGATGGGCACCAGCCACGAGCTGGGCCAGAACTTCGCCAAGGCGTTCAACACCACCTACCAGCTGCAGGGCGCCGAGCGCGAGCACGTCTGGCAGACCTCCTGGGGCGTCTCGACCCGCATGGTCGGCGGCCTGATCATGTCCCACGGCGACGACAACGGCCTGCGGGTGCCCCCGCGCCTGGCCGCGGTCCAGGCCGTGGTGCTGGCCATCAAGGGCGACGACGCCGTCATCGCCAAGGTCCGTGAGATCGGCGCCCAGCTGGAGGCCGTCGGCATCCGGGTCGTGGTCGACGACCGCACCGACACCCCGTTCGGCCGCCGCGCCGTCGACTGGGAGCTCAAGGGCGTTCCGGTGCGCATCGAGGTCGGCCCGCGCGACCTGGAGAACGGCACCGCGATGCTGGCCCGCCGCATCCCGGGCGGCAAGGAGCCGGTCTCCATCGACGCGCTGGCCGCCCTGCTGCCGGGCCTCCTGGAGGAGGACCAGGCGCTGCTGCTGCGCCAGTCCCGCGAGCGCCGCGAGTCCCGCACCGTCGACGTCAAGACCCTCGACGAGGCCGTGGAGGCCGCCGCGACCGGCTGGGCCCGGATCTCCTGGGCCGACCTCGGCCCGGCGGGCGAGGCCAAGCTGGCCGAGCAGGGCGTCACGGTGCGCTGCATCGTCGCGGCCGACGGTTCGGTGCCGCAGGCGGACGACCAGGACGGCAATATCGCGATCGTCGCGCGTTCGTACTGACGTCATCGCGGCGTGCGCGTACTGATCGCGTGCCGCCCACCGATGTCGGCGGTCGTCGGGTAATGACCGGTGGCGGCGACATTTGCCCGAAATGCGGGCGGGTAAGAATCCGGTAACTCTGCCGGAGGGGGCCGAGTAGGTGACATCCCTACTGGCCGGTCAACTGCCGGTATTAACGGAATAGCGGTACGGTGTACGGCCCGTGGCCCTGTCAACTTCGACGGGTCCACGGGCCGTACGTCCAGGGGGCGACAGCCCGCTCCCCGGACGGAATTCACGAGGCCCGCCGACGTTGCGACGGGCCGAAACCCGCAGGGGGTTGGTCTTGCCTCAGATCCGGAACGCGCAATTCGCGCGCAGTCGTGCATTCCTGGGAGTTCCCTGGGAATTCCCGGAGAACGGGAACATGCGGAACATCGGCGCACTCTGCATCGTTGGTCTAGCGTGAGCACGACACAGCCCCTCGTCCTCGCGGCCGAACTGGCCGCCGCCTGGAGCGACATCCAGGCCTACCACCAGGACCTCCCCGACCTGGCCTCGCCCGAGGCACTGATCGGCGAGTCCTCCTCGGCCTGTGGCACGCGGCTCGGTTTCGAGCGGCTCCTCCACGAGGCTGCCCACGGTCTGGCCGCGGCCCGGGACATCCGGGACACCTCGCGGGCCGGCCGCTACCACAACCGGCGCTTCCTGATGCTCGCCTCCGAGCTGGGCCTGGCGCACCCGGTCGAGCCGCACGCCAGCAGCGGCTTCTCCCAGGTGACCATGCTCAAGGAGACGCAGGAGCGCTACGCCGACACCATCGAGCGACTGGACCGCGCCCTCGGCGCGCACCAGGAGGCGGTGGCCGGCGACGGCGCCAACCGCGCGTTCCGCGGCCCGGCCGCCCGGCACGGCTCCTCCGGGGGCGGCGTCCGGGTCAAGGCGGTGTGCGGCTGCGGGCGCAACGTCCGCGTCGTGCCGTCGGTGCTCGCCCAGGCGTCCATCGTCTGCGGCGCGTGCCAGCAGCCGTTCAAGATCGCGTAATCCGGGGTCGGGACCGGTCGGCGACTGTGCGGGCAGTCGGCTCGGCCGGGGTGATCGACACCGGTGGCATCGGTGAGTCTGTGGGCTGACCGGGAGCGGGGGCTCCCGGTCGATCCCTGAACCGTCCCCCCTGAAACCGTCCCCCTGCTCCGGCCCGGTCGCCCCGGCCGCGGCACAGGTGCTCCCCGGCTCCGTCTGCGAAGGCCGGGTGAAGAGCCCTGCCGCCGATATGGCAGAATGGACAGCTGAGTACTCGGCAGCCGAGCAGGACCCCTCTCTCCTACGGCTGGCGTGTCCCTTGAGCGGACCGCCCCGCAACCCCACGCGGACGGCGAGACCGCTCACCCACGTCAACACCAGGAGAATCCACTCCCGTGGCAGTCAAGATCAAGCTCAAGCGTCTCGGCAAGATTCGCGCCCCGCACTACCGCATCGTCGTCGCCGACTCGCGCACCAAGCGTGACGGCCGCGCGATCGAGGAGATCGGCATCTACCAGCCGACCTACAACCCCTCGAAGATCGAGGTCGACACCGACCGCGCCCAGTACTGGCTGTCCGTCGGCGCCCAGCCGACCGAGCCGGTGCTCGCCATCCTCAAGCTGACCGGTGACTGGCAGAAGTTCAAGGGCCTGCCGGCCCCGGCGCCGCTGCTGGTCGCCGAGCCCAAGGTCGAGGACTTCTCGCACCTGTTCGCGAAGGCCGTCGCCGGCTTCGAGGACGCCACCACCGGTGTTGCCATCACCCCGAAGGCCAAGAAGTCGGACAAGGCCGAGGCTGAGGCCGACGCCGGCGCCGAGGCCTGATCGTGATCGAGGACGCCCTCGACCATTTGGTGAAGGGCATCGTCGAGCACCCCGACGAGGTGCAGGTGCGCTCGCGCAACCTGCGTCGGGGGAACACCATCGAGGTGCGGGTGCACCCCGATGACCTCGGCAAGGTGATCGGCCGGGGTGGCCGCACGGCGCGCGCACTGCGCACCGTGGTCGGCGCCCTCGGCGGTCGCAACGTCCGGGTCGACCTGGTCGACGTGGACAACATTCGCTGACGCAGCTGCTCGTTCAGCCGTCGGGCTTGAGGCCGACCGGGACGCATGTCGTCCCGGTCGGCCTTTTTCTGTCTCCGGCTTTCTGCCTCCGGCCGCTGTCCTCGGCTGTCGTCACCGGTCTTCGTGACCGCTTCTGTCTCTGCCTTTGTCTCTGCCTTCTCGCCCAGCAACTCCAGGAGAACGATCACCGTGCAGCTCGTCGTCGGCAGGATCGGCCGTGCCCACGGCATCCGGGGGGACGTCAGTGTCGAGGTCCGCACCGACGAGCCGGAACTCCGGCTCGGCCCCGGTGCCGTCCTGCTCACCGACCCGGCCTCGGCCGGGCCCCTGACCGTCGAGTCCGGCCGGGTGCACAGCGGCCGGCTGCTGCTGCGCTTCGCCGGCGTCAAGGACCGCAACGCGGCGGAGGCGCTGCGGGGCACCGTGCTGATCTCCGAGGTCGACCCGGAGGAGCGTCCGGACGATCCGGAGGAGTACTACGACCACCAGCTGGTCGGCCTCGACGTGGTGCTGCTCGACGGCACCCCGGTCGGCGAGCTGACCGCGGTCGTCCACCTGCCGTACCAGGACCTGCTCACGGTGGAGAAGGCCGACGGCACGGAGGTGCTGGTGCCCTTCGTCACCCAGATCGTGCCGACCATCGACCTGGAGAACCAGCGGGCCGTGATCACCCCGCCGCCCGGGCTGATCGACCTCGACGAGGCCGAGGTCGTCGGCAGCGCCTCGGAGGAGCCGGAGGAGTCGGAGTGAGCGCCGAGCAGGACCTCGCGTCGACGGCCGCTCCCGAGCCCGCTCCCGTGCCCGCCCCGGAGAGTGCCTCGGAGAGTGCTTCGGCGGCTGCCCCCGGTGGGCAGTCGGGGATGGTGCAGCCGGGGACCGTGCAGTCGGGGACCGTCCAGTCGGGGACCGTCCAGTCGGGGATGCGGATCGACGTCGTCTCGATCTTCCCGGAGTACCTGGAGCCGCTGAACATCTCGCTGGTCGGCAAGGCCCGGGCCCGCGGCCAGCTGGACGTGCACGTCCACGACCTGCGCGGATGGACCCACGACGTGCACCGCACGGTGGACGACAGCCCGTACGGCGGCGGCCCCGGCATGGTGATGAAGCCCGAGCCGTGGGGCGAGGCGCTGGACGCGGTGGTGGCCGGCGGCCCCGAGGGCGAGCTGCCCACCCTGGTCGTTCCCACGCCCAGCGGGCGGCCGTTCACCCAGGAGCTCGCCCAGGAACTCGCCGGGCGCCCCTGGCTGGCGTTCACCCCCGCGCGGTACGAGGGCATCGACCGCCGGGTCATCGAGGAGGCGGCCACCCGGATGCCGGTGGTCGAGGCCTCGATCGGCGACTACGTGCTGGCCGGCGGCGAGGTCGCGGTGCTGGTGATGGTCGAGGCGATCGCCCGGCTGCTGCCCGGCGTGCTCGGCAACGCCGAGTCGCACCGGGACGACTCCTTCGCGCCCGGCGCGATGGCCGACCTGCTGGAGGGCCCGGTCTACACCAAGCCCGCCGAGTGGCGTGGCCGGACCGTCCCGGACGTCCTGCTCAGCGGCAACCACGGCAAGATTGCCCGCTGGCGGCGGGAGCAGGCCTTCGCCCGCACCCTGGCCAACCGGCCCGACCTGGTCGGGCGCTGGCAGTACGGGGCCTTCGACAAGAAGGACCGGGCGGCGCTCGACGTCCTGGGCCTGGCCTGGGACGAGGAGCTCGGCCGATTTCGGTCCACGGCCGTCGATGTGGAACAATAGGCCGCTGCTGTCTGTCGCTGGCCCCCTTCCGTAGGGGGCACGTGGACCGGCGCCCTCGCCACGGGGGGATCGCCGTCAGCCGATGCGGCCCGCAGCTCACCCCATTGTGACGAACTTCCGTGGGCGGCCCGTGGCGCCTGCGATGGAGAGCAACATGAGCAACAAGCTCGCTGCTGTCGACGCGGCCTCGCTGCGCACCGACATCCCGGCCTTCCGCGCCGGTGACACCCTGAAGGTTCACGTCCGGGTCATCGAGGGCAACCGCTCCCGTGTCCAGGTCTTCCAGGGCGTCGTCATCCGCCGCCACGGCGCCGGCGTCGGTGAGACCTTCACCGTCCGCAAGGTCAGCTTCAACGTCGGCGTGGAGCGCACCTTCCCGGTGCACACCCCGGTCGTCGAGAAGATCGAGGTCGTGACCCGCGGTGCGGTTCGCCGCGCCAAGCTGTACTACCTGCGTGACCTCCGCGGCAAGGCCGCGAAGATCAAGGAGAAGCGCGACCGCTGATCCACCGCCCCCCGGCCGCGCCGGGGGACCGGAGCGCTCCGAGGGGCCGGGCCACCGCAAGGTAAGCTCTGCGCCCGATGAGCACGCACGAACCACCCGCGGACCGCGACGGCAGTCCCGCACCCACCGGTGCGGACTCGCTGTCGCGGTCCGCGGTCGTTTCCGAGCCGGATCGGGCTGCGCGGCCGGAGCGGCTCGGACAGCCGGAGCGGCTCGAAGGGCCGGAGCGGCTCGAAGGGCCGGGGGCCTCGGGGGCCGCGGAGGGGTCCGAGGCCTCGGGGGTCGCGCGGGCGGAGCCCGAGCCGGGGGCCGAGGACGAGGCCGAGGAGCCCGGGCGGTCCCGCTCGCGGGACCTGCTGCTGTTGGCCGGGATCTGTCTGGCGGCCCTGCTCCTGGTGAACGCCTTCGTGGCCCGTCCGTTCACGGTGCCCTCGGGCTCGATGGAGGACACCCTGCGGCCGGGCGACCGGTTGATCGCCAACCAGCTCGCCTACGCCTTCGGCGGGCACCCCCAGCGCGGTGACGTGGTGGTCTTCGACGGGACGGGCTCCTTTCTCCGCGATTCGGCCGAGCCGCCGGGGTTCTGGGACGACCTCCGCTCGGTCGGCCGGGACCTGGGGCTGGTCCCGGCCGGCGACACGGTCTACGTCAAGCGCGTGATCGGCGTCGCCGGGGACCGGGTGCGGAGCACCGGCCCGGGGGCGCCGCTCACCGTCAACGGCGTGCCGGTGGACGAGAGCGCCTACCTGGCCCCGGGCGACCAGCCGTCCGCCGTGGCCTTCGACGTCCTGGTACCGAACGGCAAGCTGTTCGTGCTGGGCGACCACCGGAGTTCCTCCCGGGACTCCCGGGACCACCTCGGGGAGCCCGGTGGCGGCTTCGTGCCCGAGGACAAGGTGATCGGCCGGGCGGACTGGGTGGTCTACCCGTTCTCGCGCCTGACCGGACTGGACCGGCCCGCGGCCTTCACCGCGGTCCCGGGGACGGGTGGCCGTGGGGACCAGGGGTAGGGGCCGGGTCGCCGACCGGCCGGCTCCCGAACCGGGCGGGGACGGGGGCGGGAGCGGGGGCGAAGCAGCGGAGTCCGGGGCGGAACCGGTCGCGCCGGTCCGCGGCCGCGCCGATCGTCGGCGCAGTGCCCGCCGCGTGGCCCGGCGGCGCAAGCGCTCGCTGCTGCGCGAGTTCCCGCTGATCATCCTGGTGGCCCTGCTGGTGGCACTGGTGATGAAGACCTTCATGATCCAGGTGTTCGTGATCCCCTCGGGCTCGATGGAGCAGACCATCCAGGTCGGGGACCGGGTGCTGGTGGACAAGTTGACCCCCTGGTTCGGCAGTGAGCCGCAGCGCGGCGACGTGGTGGTGTTCAAGGACCCGGGCGGCTGGCTGGAGAGTGACCACAAGGCGGCCGACGACGGTCCGGTCCTGGCCCCGGCGAAGCACGTGCTGACCTTCGTCGGGCTGCTGCCGTCCGACAACGAGCAGGACCTGATCAAGCGCGTGATCGGTGTCGGCGGGGACACCGTCGAGTGCTGCGACCCGCAGGGGCGGCTCAGCGTCAACGGCCGTGCGGTGGACGAGCCGTACCTCGCGGCGGGCAACCCGCCGTCCCGCCAGCCGTTCAAGGTGACGGTGCCGAAGGGGCGGCTGTGGGTGATGGGGGACCACCGCGACGTCTCCGCCGACTCCCGCTTCCACATGGGCAACCCCGGGCAGGGCACCGTGCCGCTGAGCGACGTGGTCGGTCGCGCCTTCATGATCGGGTGGCCGCTGGGCCGGCTCCATCAACTCGACGAGCCCGGTTCACTCTCCTCTCTCGCCGCGACCTCGCGGCCCGGCGGAACTGCGCCGCAATCGATGGGCATTGGGCCGGTTCCATTGGAACCACCGCTCGTTATGGGTGTGTTGGGCATCCTTCCGTTCGTCGTTCGCCGGTCGGGGCGGCCTCCGCGGTGAGCCGCTCCGGTCGTCGGACGGCCGGACGGCGCGTGTGGAACCGCGGGCCGGATGCCCTGGAGTGATAGAGAAGTGCAGGTGCGGCCGGGAGCGGTCCCGGTCGTGAGCCGGGGTCGGGTTGGTGTCAGGAGAGCCTGCTGTGGGCAATCCTGATGCGTTCACGGTCGTGGTGAGCGTGGTGCCCGCTGTGCGGCACTCTGAGCGCGGGCGCGCAGGCGTCCGCACAGCAGGGAGGAGACGTTGTGGGGGATTTGGTGATCGGCGCCCGCTCAGGCGCCGGGGAACCCGAGGGCCCGGGCGGTCGGGTGACCCGGTCCGCCGAGTCCTCGGCGCCGTCCGCCGCGGTCGAGGACACGGCCGCCCAGACCGCCGACGAGCACGGGAGCGGGGCCGACGGCCCGGCGGAGCCCGGGCGGCCGGAGAGCGGGCCGACCGACGAGTCGGAGTCGGAGGCTCCGGCCAAGCCGCGCAAGCAGCGCTCCTTCCTGAAGGAGTTGCCGATCCTGGTCGGCATCGCACTGATCCTGGCGTTGGTGATCAAGACTTTCTTCGTCCAGGCGTTCTCCATTCCGTCCGAGTCGATGCAGAACACGCTGCAGGTCGGCGACCGGGTGCTGGTGGACAAGCTGACCCCGTGGTTCGGCGCCGAGCCCGAGCGCGGGGACGTCGTGGTGTTCCACGACCCGGGCGGCTGGTTGGGCGACGAGCCGACCCAGCAGAGCAGCAACTCCTTCGTTCGCGGTGTCCAGGACGTGCTCAGCTTCGTCGGGCTGATGCCCTCCGCCAACGAGAAGGACCTGATCAAGCGGGTCATCGCGGTCGGCGGCGACACCGTCGAGTGCGCGGACGACGGTCCGGTCAAGGTCAACGGCGTCGCGCTCAACGAGCCGTACATCTACCCGGGCAACACTCCTTGTGGGACCCACCCCTTCGCTCCGGTGAAGGTGCCGAACGGCCGGATCTGGGTGATGGGCGACCACCGCGCGGACTCGCTGGACTCCCGCTTCCACATGGACCAGCCGGGCGGCGGGACCGTACCGGTGGACAACGTGATCGGGCGTGCCTTCGTGGTGGCCTGGCCGGTCGGCCACTGGTCCACGCTCCCGGTGCCGGGCACCTTCGACCAGAAGGGCCTGGCGGCGGCCTTGCCGGCCGCGCCTCCCGTGGCCGGTGCGGTGGGTGCCGTCGCCCTGCTTCCGCTGGTGCGTCGGGCGCGGGCCCGGACGGAGCGCCGGAAGGAGTCCTGAGCTCCAGCTGCTCCTCCCCGACCCTTGCGCGGGCCGTGGTACCGACGAGTAATCTGCTCGGACGTGCCACGGCCCGTCGGCGTTCGCCCCCGAGCCACCGGCGTGCCAGTGGTGTTCTCCGGTCGGCCAAAGGTGGACGGTGTCGATGAGCAGTGTCGTGGAACAGTCGGCCGACCACTCGGCCGCGCCCGCCCGGTCCGGCCGCCGGCCCGCCGCGGTGCTGCAGGGGGTCGCGATCGCGCTCGGGCTGGTGTTGATGATCGGCGGATTCGCCCTCATCGCGGTCGACTACCGGCCGTACAAGATCCCCACCGCCTCGATGCACCCGACGCTCCGGATCGGCGACACCGTGCTCGCCCGCAAGGTCGACGGCGGCGCCGTCGGCCGGGGCGACGTGGTGGTCTTCCGCGACCAGGCCTGGGGCGGGGAGCTCATGGTCAAGCGGGTGGTCGCGGTCGGCGGCGACACCGTCGCCACCACCGCCGCGGACCACCGGCTGACGGTCGACGGGCAGCCCGTGGACGAGCCGTACCTCGCGACCCAGGGCCGCCAGGGCGATGCGTTCAGCGTGACGGTGCCGCAGGGCCGGCTGTTCCTGCTCGGTGACAACCGGGTCGGCTCGCTGGACTCCCGCACCCACCTGGAGGTCGACGGCGGGACCGTCCCGGCCACCGCCGTCGAGGCGAGGGTCGAGGCCACCCTGCTGCCCCTCGGCCGGACCGCCCTGCTGGAGCGGACCTCGGCCTTCGACGGCTTCGCGGGCCCCCGGGCCGCGGAGCCGGGCCCGCTGGAGCCCGCCGCCTACGCCAGCGTCGCGGGCGCGGCGCTGATCGTGCTGACCTCGGCGGTGGGCGGGGTGGCCGGCCTGGCGCGCCGGCTCGGCCGGGGGCGCAGCTCCTGAGCACGGCCGTCGCGGGTCGGGCCGCTCTGCCGAACATCGCCCCGGACGGCCGCGCCGGGTGGCAGGATCGGTAGCACCACCGATGCGAACCGAAGGAGCGTGGAGCGCCGCGATGACTGCACAGCGTCGCCGGGCGGCGCGGATCCTGCTGCTGGACGGGCTGGACCGCATCCTCCTGTTCCTGGGCGTCGATCCCGCGGTGCCCGACGAGACGTGGTGGTTCACGCCCGGGGGCGGCTTGGAGCCGGGGGAGGACGTGCGGGCGGCCGCCGAGCGGGAGCTCGCGGAGGAGACCGGCTTGCGGGGTGTGGCCCTGGGGCCCTTGGTGGCGTACGGCACGGTGTCGTTCTCCTTTCGGGGACAGCGTTACGAGCAGGAGCAGTGGTTCCACCTGGCCCGGACCACGGAGACGGGCCTGGACCACTCGGGCATGGGCGAGGACGAGCACGCCCAGCTGCTCGCGGCGCGCTGGTGGACGGTCGAGGAACTGCGGGGGACCGCCGAGACGGTCCATCCGGCCGGACTGGCGGACTTCCTGGAGCGACTGCTCGCAGAGGGCCCACCGGTCGATCCGGTACGGCTCTGAGCGTGGGTGCGGTGGTCCACAATGGGTGGACGTGACAAGTTGAGGGGACGCCTGGATGAGTGCCGAAGATCTCGAGAAGTACGAGACCGAGATGGAGCTCAAGCTCTACCGGGAGTACCGGGACGTCGTCGGCCTGTTCAAGTACGTGATCGAGACCGAGCGACGGTTCTACCTCACCAACGACTACGAGCTGCAGGTTCACTCGGTCCAGGGCGAGGTGTTCTTCGAGGTGTCGATGGCGGATGCGTGGGTCTGGGACATGTACCGGCCGGCCCGGTTCGTCCGTAAGGTCCGGGTGCTGACCTTCAAGGACGTGAACATCGAGGAACTCGCGAAGAGCGATCTGGAGCTGCCCTCGGACGAGTCCGGCTTCGGGAACTGACGTTGGACGACTCCGTCCCGCGTTGTCCAGCCGATTTTCGCGTGACGGGGGCTTCTCACTCCTGCGGGTGACAAGAGTTGTCCACAGGCCCGGGTTATCCACAGGGGAACGGAATTTCCCGGCATCGGTGTGCACGGTGGTGCAGCCTCCTCGGCGGAGGTGGTCACCGTGCAGAACACCATCGAGCAGGACCAGACCGTGCAGGACCTGGCCGTACCGAACGCGGCCGCGACCGGGGCGGACGGCGGGGCCGGGGAGGCCGGGGAGGACCGCAGCACCAGGAACGGGCTCGGCCGCTACGGCGAGCGGGTCGCCGCCCGGCACCTCACGGACGCCGGGCTCCGCATCCTCGACCGCAACTGGCGCTGCGTCGAGGGTGAGCTGGACATCGTCGCCCTCGACGGCGACACCGTCGCGGTCTGCGAGGTGAAGACCCGCTCCGAGCGGGGCTTCCAACAACCCAGCGAGGCCATCGACCGGGCCAAGGCCGCCCGGCTGCGGCGGCTCGCCGAGCGCTGGCTGGCCGAGCGCTGGCCCGAGCACTTCGCCCGGCTGGCCGGGCCCGGGTACGACCCCGGGCCGTCCGATCCGCAGTGGCCGCCCGCCCCACCGGGCGGGGTGCGGATCGACCTGGTGGCCGTGGTCAACCGGGCTCGGGGTGCGGCCCTGGTCGACCACCTGCGGGGGGTGGTCTGAGATGGCCTTCGCCCGTACCTGTTCCGTCGCGCTGGTCGGGGTCGACGGAGTGATCGTCGAGGTCCAGGCCGATCTGGAGCCCGGGGTGGCCGCGTTCACCCTGGTCGGCCTGCCCGACAAGGCACTCACCGAGGCCCGCGACCGGGTCCGCGCCGCGGTCTGCAACAGCGGGGAGGCCTGGCCGCAGCGCAAGCTGACCGTCGGGCTCAGCCCCGCCTCGGTGCCCAAGAGCGGCAGCGGCTTCGACCTCGCGGTGGCCTGCGCCGTGCTGGCCGCCGCCGAACGGCTGGACCCGTCCGCCATCGCCGACCTGCTGTTGATCGGCGAGCTGGGGCTGGACGGCCGGGTGCGGCCGGTCCGCGGGGTGCTGCCCTCGGTGCTGGCCGCGGCCGACGCCGGGTACGAACGGGTCGTGGTCGCCGAGCAGACGGCGCCCGAGGCCTCGCTCGTGCCGGGCGTGACGGTGATCGGGGTGCGCAGCCTGCGCCAGCTGGTCGCCGTCCTGACCGGGGCGGAGGCGCCGGAGGAGCCGCCGGACCTGCTCGGCGGCCGGCCGGATCCGCTGATGGCCGGGCTGATGCTGCCCAGCGCGGGCGTCCGGGGCCTGCCCGACGAGCGGACCCTGCGCCTGGACATGGCGGACGTGGCCGGTCAGTACGAGGCCCGGCGGGCTCTGGAGATCGCCGCCGCCGGAGGCCACCACCTCTACCTCAAGGGGCCGCCGGGCGCGGGCAAGACGATGCTGGCGGAGCGGCTGCCCGCGCTGCTCCCGCCGCTGACCCAGAAGGAGTCGCTGGAGGTCACGGCCGTCCACTCGGTGGCGGGCCTGCTCCCGGTCGGGCGCCCGCTGATCGACACCGCGCCCTACTGCGCCCCGCACCACTCCACCACGATGCCCGCGATCGTCGGCGGCGGCAGCGGCCTGCCGAGGCCGGGCGCGGTCTCCCTCGCCCACCGGGGCGTGCTCTTCCTGGACGAGGCGCCCGAGTTCCCCGTGCGGGTGCTCGACGCGCTGCGCCAGCCGCTGGAGTCGGGCGAGGTGGTGATCGCCCGTTCGGCCGGTTCGCTGCGGCTCCCGGCGCGGTTCCTGCTCTGCCTGGCCGCCAACCCCTGTCCGTGCGGCCGGTACTCACGGCGGGGCGAGGGCTGCGAGTGCACTCCGGTGATGGTCAGCCGGTACCAGGGGAGGCTCTCCGGGCCGCTGCTGGACCGGGTCGACCTCCAGGTCCAGGTCGCCCCGGTGACCAGGATCGAGTTGATGGAGCGGGACACCACGGCGGAGACCACCGCGACCGTCGCCGCCCGGGTGCTGGAGGCGCGGGAGCGGGCCGCCGCGCGGCTGGCGCACACCCCGTGGCGGACCAATGCGGAGGTGCCGGGCCACGAACTGCGCACCCGTTGGCAGCTCTCGGCCGGAGCGCTCAACGACGTCGCCCGCCAGCTGGAGCGCGGGCTGCTGACGGCCCGCGGCCTGGACCGGGTGCTCCGGGTCGCCTGGACGGTCGCGGACCTGGCCGGCCGCGACCGGCCGGACCAGCGGGACGTGCGCACCGCCCTGGTCCTGCGCACCGGTGTCGAGCAGGGGCTGCCGCTGCCCGAGCGCGGGCACGGCCGCCTCGGCGGCATCCCGGCCCAGCGCCGGAGCGGCCCCGACGACCGGCCCGGACCACGGTCGGAGCCCGAGGGGCTCCCGGCGAAGGACGAGGAGGCGGCATGAACCAGCTGTTGCGGCACTCCCGGGCAGCCCACGCGGACGAAGCCGGTCCGGCGGCCGCGCCCGAGGCGGAGCGCCTCGCCCGGGTGCTGCTCAACCGGCTCAGCGAACCGGGCGACGCCGTGGTCGGCCGCTGGCTCGACGGACTCCCCGCCGTGGACGTGGTGCGGGCGATCCGGGAGGGCGCCGTCCCCGACCACCCCGGGCTGGACCAGGCCCGGCTGGCCGCCTACCAGGCCCGACTCTCCGGGCTCGACCCGGTGGCCGACCTGAAACGGGTGCGGGACGTCGGTGGACGCTTCATCATTCCGGGGGACACGGAATGGCCCAGTCAACTGGACGACCTGGGCGACGGACGCCCGATCGGGCTGTGGACGACCGGTACCGGTTCACTGCGGCTGCTCGCCCTGCGCTCGGTGGCGGTGGTGGGCTCCCGGGCCTGCACGGCCTACGGCGCCCACGTCGCGGGCGAGCTCGCGGCCCAACTGGCCGAGCGCGGTTGGGTGGTGGTGTCCGGGGCCGCGTACGGGATCGACGCGGCGGCCCACCGCGGGGCACTGGCCGTCGGCGGGATGACGGTCGCGGTGCTCGCCTGCGGGGTCGACGTGGCCTACCCGAAGGGGAACGCCGAACTGATCCGGCGGATCGGCGAACAGGGCCTGCTGGTCAGCGAACTCCCGCCCGGCGAGCACCCGAACCGGTTCCGCTTCGTGCTCCGCAACCGGGTCATCGCGGCGCTGACCCGGGGCACGGTGGTGGTCGAGGCGGCCGTGCGCAGCGGCGCCCTGAGTACGGCCAGACGGGCGCGGGACCTCAACCGCCACACCATGGGCGTCGCGGGGCCCGTCACCTCCGAGCTCTCCGCCGGGGTGCACGCGCTGATCCGCAGCGGCGGCGCCACGCTGGTCACCGACGCGGCCGAGATCACCGAGCTGGTCGGGGCGATCGGGGACGACCTGGCCCCGCAGCGCGGCGGACCGGTGCTGCCGCGGGATTTGCTGGAGCCACCGGTGGCCCGGGTGCTGGAGGCCGTACCGGCCACGGCCGAAGGCGCTCCGGTCGAGCGACTGGCCCGGCAGTCCGGCCTCCCGCCGGACGAAGTCCTGCAACGGCTCTACGAGTTGGCCTCGCTCGGCTTCGTGGAGCGGCACGGCGCGCACTGGCGCGTGGTGCGGAGGAGGTGAGCGCCCGGGGGTACGAACACGGGTGCGCCCGCGGGAAGCGGGTCGGGACGGCCCGGCTGACCTGCTGATCCGGGTCTTCCGCTCGTCTGCCCGGATCCGATGGGTGAACGCCACCGGATCGGGGGACGACCGAGTGGCGGTAGCGCTTTGCAGTGAGTCGGTCACGCTACGCTCCACATGCCTTCCCTATCAGCACATGACTCGGCAGAACGGCGCAGACCTACGTATGCCCACACACATTCCCGGACACAGAGTGACCGGTGGCGCTCGGTCCGCGGGAGGGCCGCGGACCGAGCGGCGACCCGCGACCGAGTTCCCGTCCAAGGCGGCGGGGACGAAGGGGGGCCTGTCGCGTCAGGGCGGCCGGCCGACGGTGGTGCCGGGCCAGCCCGCGGACACGACCAGGGACGTCGACCCGGCCCAGCGTGCCGACGCCGCGTGCGGTGTCGAGACGGTCCACGGCACCGGGGCGCTCGGCGAGGCGGACGCGCCGGGGGGTGCGGCCGTACCCCGCGCCCCCCGGTTGCCTTCGAGCGCCCCGGCGCCGGACGCCACCTCCCCACCCGGGCCCCGGCCCCGCCGGGAGCAGCCCGGGGCGGGGCGGGGGGCGCAGGTCAGGGACACCCGGAGCGCCCAGGAGCCCCGGAGCGCCCGGGACGCTCGGGAGCCCGGTGCCCAGGGGCGCAGCGCGCTCGAAGAGCTCTGGCGCTCCTACAAGGAGACCGGCGACCAGCGGCTGCGCGAGCAGCTGATCCTCCACTACTCACCACTCGTCAAGTACGTGGCGGGGCGGGTCGGGGTCGGCCTGCCCTCCAACGTCGAACAGGCCGACTTCGTCTCCTCCGGGGTCTTCGGGCTGATCGACGCGATCGAGAAGTTCGACATCGACCGCGCCATCAAGTTCGAGACCTACGCGATCAGCCGCATCCGCGGCGCGATCATCGACGAGCTGCGTGCTCTGGACTGGATCCCCCGCTCGGTGCGGCAGAAGGCGAAGGCCGTCGAGCGGACGTACGCGACGCTGGAGGCCCGGCTGCGCCGGACGCCGCACGAGCCCGAGGTCGCGGCCGAGATGGGCATCGCGATCGAGGACCTGCACGCGATCTTCAGCCAGCTGTCGCTCGCCAACGTGGTGGCCCTGGACGAACTGCTGCACCCGGTGGGGGAGGGCGGCGACCGGCTCAGCCTGGTGGACACCCTGGAGGACCACGGCGCGGACGACCCGGTCGAGGTGGCCGAGGACCGCGAGCTGCGCAGACTGCTGGCCCAGGCGGTCAACACCCTCCCCGAGCGGGAGAAGACCGTGGTCACGCTCTACTACTACGAGGGCCTCACCCTCGCCGAGATCGGCCAGGTGCTGGGGGTGACGGAGAGCCGGGTGAGTC
This sequence comes from Kitasatospora sp. NPDC001309, assembly GCF_042896295.1. Taxonomy (NCBI): domain Bacteria; kingdom Bacillati; phylum Actinomycetota; class Actinomycetes; order Kitasatosporales; family Streptomycetaceae; genus Kitasatospora; species Kitasatospora sp. NPDC001309. The sequence goes on from NZ_JBIAXC010000002.1 coordinate 374,826, forward strand.
AGATCCACACCAAGTCCGTCCTCCAGTTGCGGGCCAAGCTCTCGGACGTCCGGTAGCGGGCGCCGGAGCCGCCCGCCGGGCCGGCTCCTCCTTCGAATGCGCGGCGCCGTTCCGGCCGCGCGCGCGGCTCCGTACAGTGGGTCCGTGCCGAAGATCCGAGCGGCCACGGTGGCCGAGCATCGCCAGCTGCAGCGGGCAGCCCTCCTGGACGCTGCCCGCGCCCTGCTCACCGAGGGCGGCATGGAGGCCCTGACCTTCCCCTCGCTCGCCGCCCGTACCGGGCTGGCGCGTTCCTCCGTCTACGAGTACTTCCGCTCCCGTGCCGCCGTGGTCGAGGCACTGTGCGAGGTGGACTTCCCGCTCTGGGCGGCCGAGATCGAGGCCGGGATGGCGAGCTGCGAGACCGCCGCCGAGCGGATCGAGGCGTACGTCCGGGGCCAGCTGGCGCTGGCCGGGGACCCCAGGCACCGGGCGGTCACGGCCATCTCGGCGCTGGAGTTGGACGAGGCCGCGCGCGAGCGCATCCGGGCGGCGCACGGCGGGCTCGTCGGCCTGGTCGTCCGGGCGCTGGAGGAACTGGGCCACGACCAGCCCCGACTCGCCGCGGCACTGCTGCAGGGGATCGTGGAGGCGGCCGTCCGCCGGACCGAGCAGTTCGCCGGCGGGGACCGTACGGGCTGCCCGGTGGAGTCCCCGGAGGCGGTCGCGGACGCGGCGGTGGCCCTGGCGTTGCACGGCCTCGACCGGACCTGACCCGCCCCCGCCCGTTCCTCGTCCCGTCCTGCCGCGAGCCCGCCCCTGCCCCGCCGCGAGCCTCTGCCCCGTCCGTTCCGCCCTGCCGCGCCGCCGTTGCGCGCGTTCACGTTCCGCCCAGCGGCAGCAGACGGGCCCGTCCCGTGCCCAGCAGGGCCAGTGGATCGAGGTAGCGGCCCCCGCGCAGCAATCCCCAGTGCAGGCAGTCCCGTGCGCCGCAGTGCCGTCCGTCGGGGGCGAGCCGTCCGACGACCTGCCCGGCGGCCACCCCGGTGCCGACCGGGACGGTGCCGGTGACGGGGAGGTAGGTGGTCCGCAGCGGGGGAGTCCCGGAGCCCGGATGGACGACGGTCACCACCGGCCGTCCCGCCACCAGCCCGGAGAACGCGACCACCCCGGCGGCCGCCGACCGCACCTCCGCCCCGGGCGCGGCGGCGAGGTCCACGCCCCGGTGCCCGGCCGCCCACGGCTTGGCCGGCGGCACGAAGCGTCCCAGCACCCCGCCGGGCCCGCCCACCGGCCAGGCCCGCACCGGCCCCCGGCCGGTGGAACCCCCGCCCGCGCCTCCCGCGCCCGTGCCACCCGCGTCCATGCCTGTACCCACGCCACCCGCACCCGCGCCGCCCTCGCCCGCCGCGGCGGCCCGCGCCACCCCCGCACCCGCCATCAGGGCGAGCACCACCCCCAGTGCGATCCCCCGCACCACCCGCGTGACCACCGCACCGGCCACCCCGCCCACCCCCACCGGTCGGCCACGCGCCCACCCGGCCATCCACCCAGCCATCCACCCGGCCATCCACCCGGCCATCCACCCGGCCATCCATCCGATCGCCTCCGCGACCGCCCCTCGAACCCCGCTGCGCCCAGTCATGCCCCGAGGCTGGCCGGGCCCCGCTGCCCAGACCACCCCCTTCCGGATTCCTGTGGACAAACCGCCCCCACCGCCGGTCGCCGTCCCCCCGACGGGTGTACGGGTGCCGCCGTCCGGTGGACAAACGGCATACGAGGACCGGTCGGTGGGCAGGGAGCCGACCAGCCGGCGCCCGTTCGCCGGTCGCCGCGGCCCCGTCCGCCGCGGTCGTTTCCCGGGCTTCCCCCAGGCCATCCGCCGCTCGGGCGCGGTCCGCCCGCGGGCCCCCGGGCGCCCGAGAAGTCGCTCGCCGCTCGGCGCTTCCCGTACACTTCACACGCGACCCGGTCCACCGGGTCGACTTCGCACGCCCCGCCACCGGTGGTCGGACACGGTTCTTCCGCGGCCTCCGCCAGGTGCGAGTGCCGCTCGGTCCGCCGAGCCCGACCGGTCCCCGGACCGAGCGGGTGGAAGCGGCTCGGCACGATCGGGGCGTCAGGCGTGGCTGTCACCTGGCCGCCACGGACAACCGAGACTGACCCGGCCGTAGGCATTTCGCCCGAGGGGAACCCCCCGAGGGCGGCCACAGTCGGGCCGTAACACCTGAGGAGCACGGCAATGGCCGTCGTCACGATGCGGGAGCTGCTGGAGAGCGGCGTCCACTTCGGTCACCAGACCCGCCGCTGGAACCCGAAGATGAAGCGCTTCATCATCACCGAGCGCAACGGCATCTACATCATCGACCTGCTGCAGTCGCTGAACTACATCGACCGCGCCTTCGAGTTCATCAAGGAGACCGTTGCCCACGGCGGCAGCGTCCTCTTCGTCGGCACGAAGAAGCAGGCCCAGGAGGCCATCGCCGAGCAGGCCACCCGCGTGGGCATGCCCTACGTGAACCAGCGCTGGCTCGGCGGCATGCTGACCAACTTCTCGACCGTCTACAAGCGCCTGCAGCGCCTCAAGGAGCTCGGCGAGCTGGACTTCTCGGACGTGGCCGGTTCCGGCCTCACCAAGAAGGAGCTCCTGGTCCTCCAGCGCGAGCACGACAAGCTGGAGAAGACCCTCGGCGGTATCCGCGACATGCAGCGCGTTCCCAGCGCTGTCTGGATCGTGGACACCAAGAAGGAGCACATCGCGGTCGGCGAGGCCCGGAAGCTCAACATCCCGGTCGTCGCCATCCTCGACACCAACTGTGACCCGGACGAGGTCGACTACAAGATCCCGGGCAACGACGACGCGATCCGCTCCGTCACCCTGCTGACCCGCGTGATCGCCGACGCCGTCGCCGAGGGCCTGAAGTCCCGCGCCGGTGTCGCCAAGGGCGACACCAAGGCCGAGCCGGGCGCCGACCAGCCGCTGGCCGACTGGGAGAAGGACCTCATCGAGGGCGAGAAGAAGGCCGAGGAGGCCCCCGCCGCCGAGGCTCCGGCCGCTGAGGCCCCCGCCGCCGAGGCTCCGGTTGCCGAGACCCCGGCCGTCGAGGCCCCGGTCGCCGAGGCTCCGGCCACCGACGCGCCGGCCGAGCAGGCCTGACGTACCACGGGTGAGGGGCACTCGCCGGTACGACACCGGCGGGTGCCCCTCTCTCCCGCGCCGGGACCGAACCATCGGTCCCGGCGCCACTCCACGCAGACACGCGAGACGCGAGAAGAGATTCACACCATGGCGAACTTCACCGCCGCGGACGTCAAGAAGCTCCGTGAGCTCACCGGCGCCGGCATGATGGACTGCAAGAAGGCCCTGGACGAGGCCGAGGGCAACGTCGAGAAGGCCGTCGAGCTCCTGCGCATCAAGGGCCAGAAGGGCGTTGCGAAGCGCGAGGGCCGTGACGCCTCCAACGGCGCCGTCGCCGCGCTGATCGCCGAGGACAAGAAGTCCGGCGTCCTGGTCGAGCTGAACTGCGAGACCGACTTCGTCGCCAAGGGTGACAACTTCGTCAAGGTCGCCGACGCGATCGCCGCCCACCTCGCCAAGAGCGCCCCGGCCGACCTGGACGCCGCCCTGGCGTCCGAGATCCAGGCCGGCAAGACCGTCCAGCAGTTCGTGGACGAGGCCAACGCGACCCTGGGCGAGAAGATCGTCCTCCGTCGCTTCGCCCAGTTCGACGGTGACGGTTTCGTCGCGGTCTACCTCCACAAGACCAGCCCCGACCTGCCGCCGGCCGTCGGCGTCCTGGTCGAGCTGGACAAGGAGAACGCCGAGGTCGCCAAGGACGTCGCGCAGCACATCGCCGCCTTCGCGCCGAAGTACCTGTCCCGCGAGGAGATCCCGGCCGAGGCCCTCGAGAACGAGCGCCGCGTCGCCGAGGCCACCGCCCGCGAGGAGGGCAAGCCCGAGGCCGCCCTGCCGAAGATCGTCGAGGGTCGCGTCACCGGCTTCGTGAAGGAGAACTCCGTCCTGGAGCAGGCCTTCGCCAAGGACAACAAGAAGACCGTCGCCAAGGTCCTCGAGGAGGCCGGCGTCTCCCTCAAGCGCTTCGCCCGCTTCCGCGTCGGCGCCTGAGCCACGTTCCACCCGGTCCCCGGCCCCTCTAGGCTGGGAACCGCCCCCGCCCACTGACCGGGGCGGGCGGATCGCCGAACGGGCTCACCCGGCGCCAGCCGTCCATGGGTGGGCCGTGTCGGCACCATGAACGACGAGGAGGCCATTGCCGTGCAGGACACCGAACCGGTTCCCGCGGCAGTGGCCTCCTCTCGTGTACGCGCAGGCCGGGCATCCGCACGCCCAGGCCTGTGAGCCAGCAGGTGCACTAAAGGAGAAGTCCATGCAGGAGACGCAGGAGACCGCGCAGGACCCCAAGGCGGGCTCGCGCCGCCGGGTGCTGCTCAAGCTGTCCGGTGAAGCCTTCGCCGGTGGTGGCGGGCTCGGCGTCGACCCGGACGTCGTGCACGCGATCGCCCGTGAGATCGCCACGGTCGTGCGCGCCGGCACCGAGGTCGCGGTGGTCATCGGCGGCGGCAACTTCTTCCGGGGTGCCGAGCTGCAGGTCCGCGGCATGGACCGGGCCCGCTCCGACTACATGGGCATGCTGGGCACCGTCATGAACTGCCTGGCGCTGCAGGACTTCCTGGTCAAGGAGGGCATCGAGACCCGGGTCCAGACCGCCATCACCATGGGCCAGGTCGCCGAGCCGTACCTGCCGCTGCGAGCCGTCCGGCACCTGGAGAAGGGCCGTGTGGTGATCTTCGGTGCCGGTATGGGCATGCCGTACTTCTCCACCGACACCACGGCCGTCCAGCGCGCGCTGGAGATCCACGCCGACGTCCTGCTGATGGGCAAGAACGGCGTGGACGGCGTCTACGACTCCGACCCCCGGACCAACCCGGACGCGGTCAAGTTCGACGCACTGGAGTACTCCGAGGTCATCGCGCGCGACCTCAAGGTCGCGGACCTCACCGCGATCACCCTGTGCAAGGACAACAACCTCCCGATGCTGGTCTTCGAACTGCTGGCGGAGGGCAATATCGCGCGTGCGGTGAAGAGTGAGAAGATCGGCACACTCATCAGCCAGGATTCTGTCCGGGCCTGAGCAGCAACCCGCCGTACGGGACGGCGTCCGCCGCGACCGGCCCCGATGCCGACACCGGTCGGGACAACAGCAGATGAACCGGACAGGGAGTTCACAGTGATCGAAGAGACCCTCCTCGAGGCCGAGGAAAAGATGGAGAAGGCCGTCGCCGTCTCCAAGGACGACCTCGCGGCCATCCGTACCGGCCGTGCGCACCCGGCGATGTTCGCCAAGATCGTCGCCGAGTACTACGGCGCCATCACGCCGATCAACCAGCTGGCCTCGTTCTCGGTGCCGGAGCCGCGCATGGCGGTCGTCTCGCCGTTCGACAAGACCGCGCTGAAGGCCATCGAGCAGGCGATCCGCGACTCCGACCTGGGCGTCAACCCCTCGAACGACGGTTCCATCATCCGAGTGGTGCTGCCGGAGCTGACCGAGGAGCGCCGCCGGGAGTTCATCAAGATCGCCCGGACCAAGGGCGAGGACGCCAAGGTCTCGATCCGCGCCGTCCGCCGCAAGGCCAAGGACGCCATCGACAAGCTGGTCAAGGACGGCGAGGTCGGCGAGGACGACGGCCGCCGCGCCGAGAAGGAGCTCGACGACACCACGGCCAAGTACGTGGCCCAGGTCGACGAGCTGCTCAAGCACAAGGAAGCCGAGCTGCTCGAGGTCTGATGAACGACGCCCCTGACGCCCCTGGCTACTGGGGCCCGTCCGACCAGCAGTTCCAGCCCTACCGCCCGGCGCCGCAGCCGCAGGCACCCCGGCCGCCGGCCAGTCCGGCGCCGGGGCACCCCGGCCACCCGGAGCCCCGGGCCGCCCACCAGGGCGGGCCGGGTGCCGTCCCGGGGGGCCAGGACCTCCGTTCGGATCACTCGCAGCAGCCTCCGGTGTACTGGGGCGGCGACGCGGAGGAGACTCAGGTCATGCCTCCCGTACCGGCCGATCCCGGCTCGCACCCCGGTGCGCCCGACCACGGGCCGGCCAACGGTGCCGCGAGCGGACCCTCCGACGGCTCCTCGAACGGCGCCGGGGACGGCTCCTCGAACGGCGCTGCGAGCGGGCCCTCGAACGGCGCCGCGAACGGCCGTGCCGAGCAGCCCGGGACGCCGCCGCCGGGCGTGACGGAGACGGTCGTGCTGCGCGCGATAACCGGCGACGCCACCCCCGCCCCCGGCCACGGCGCCCCGCCGTACCCGGGGGCTCCGGTGCATCCCGCGCCGCCGCAGCGCCACTGGGCGGCCGGGCAGCCCCCCTTCGTGCCGTCGTCCCATCCAGGGCAGGAGACACCCGTGGCCGCCCAGCCCGCCCCGCAGCCGGAGCCGCGCAAGCAGCGCGGCGGCCGTAACCTCCAGGCCGCCATAGGCGTGGGCGTCGGCCTCGGCGTGGTGATCATCGCCTCGCTGTTCGTGGTGAAGGCGCTGTTCCTGTTCGTCGTGATGGCCGCGGCCTCGGTCGGCGTCTGGGAGCTGACCAGTCGGCTGTCCGAGCGCAAGCAGATCAAGGCGCCGCTGATCCCGTTGGTCGTGGGCGGCATCGCCATGATCGCCACCGGCTACTGGGCCGGCGTCGAGTGGGCCGCGGCCTCGCTCGCGCTGACCGGGCTGGCGGTGATGGTCTGGCGGATGGCCGAGCCGCCGGAGAACTACCTGCGGGACATAACGGCCGGGGTGTTCACCGCCTTCTACGTGCCGTTCCTGGCGACCTTCGTGGCGATGATGCTGGCGGCCGACGACGGCCCCCAGCGGATCGTGCTCTTCCTGATCGTCACGATCTGCAGCGACACCGGCGCCTACGCGGTGGGCTACAAGTTCGGCCGCACCAAGCTGGCCCCGACGATCAGCCCCGGCAAGACCCGCGAGGGCCTGGCCGGCGGCATCGGCCTGTCGATGCTGGCGGGCGCCGTGCTGATGCAGCTGATCATCGACGGCGGCAGCTGGTGGCAGGGCCTGATCCTGGGCGGCTGCGCCGCGGTCACCGCGACCCTGGGCGACCTGGGCGAGTCGATGATCAAGCGCGACCTCGGGATCAAGGACATGGGCACCCTGCTGCCCGGCCACGGCGGCATCATGGACCGGCTGGACTCGCTGCTGCCGACCGCCCCGGTGGTCTGGCTGCTGCTGGCGGCCTTCGTCGGGAGCTGACCCGCCCACCGACCGTTCCGCGACGGGGGCCCCGGACGCCAGGCGTCCGGGGCCCCCGCGCGTCTGCGACACTGGAACAACCATGCCTAAGCCCGGAGAACTCACCTTTGTCGCGCCGCGCGGCGCCAAGCCCCCGCGACACCTCGCCGACCTGAGCCCCGCCGAGCGCAAGGAGGCCGTCGCCGAGCTGGGCGAGCAGGCGTTCCGCGCCAAGCAGCTCTCGAACCACTACTTCGGCCGGATGTCGAACGACCCGGCGAGCTGGACGGACATCCCCGCCGCCAGCCGGGAGAAGCTGACCGAGGGCCTGCTGCCCGAGCTGATGTCGGTGGTGCGGCACGTCTCCTGCGACGACGACACCACCCGCAAGACGCTCTGGAAGCTGTTCGACGGCACGCTCGTCGAGTCGGTGCTGATGCGCTACCCGGACCGGGTCACCATGTGCATCAGCTCGCAGGCCGGCTGCGGCATGAACTGCCCGTTCTGCGCCACCGGCCAGGCGGGGCTGACCCGCAACCTGTCGACCGGCGAGATCGTCGAGCAGATCGCCGCCGGGATGCGCGCGCTCAAGGCCGGCGAGATCCCCGGTGGCGAGGCGCGGCTGTCGAACGTGGTCTTCATGGGCATGGGCGAGCCGCTGGCCAACTACAACCGGGTGCTGGCCTCGATCCGCCGGCTGACCGACCCGGCCCCGGACGGCTTCGGCCTGTCCCAGCGCGGCATCACGGTCTCCACGGTCGGCCTCGTGCCGGCCATGAACCGGCTGGCGGACGAGGGCCTCAGCTGCCGCCTGGCGCTGTCGCTGCACGCGCCGGACGACGAGCTGCGCGACGAGCTGGTCCCGGTGAACACCCGGTGGAAGGTCGCCGAGGTGCTGGACGCCGCGTGGAACTACGCGGAGAAGTCCGGCCGCCGGATCTCCATCGAGTACGCGCTGATCAAGGACATCAACGACCAGGCCTGGCGTGCCGACCTGCTCGGCCGGCTGATCAAGAACCACCGGGTGCACGTCAACCTGATCCCGCTGAACCCGACCCCGGGCTCCAAGTGGACCGCCTCCCGGCCGGAGGACGAGCGCGAGTTCGTCCGTCGGCTCCAGTCGCACGGCGTGCCGACGACCGTCCGCGACACCCGCGGCCAGGAGATCGACGGCGCCTGCGGCCAGCTCGCCGCGGCGGGCTGAGGAGCCGGGTAGGAGCCTCCCGGGGGCCAGGGCGTGTCTTGTGGGATCAGGCCGGGGTGCCCGGCCTGATCCACGAGGCACGCCCTATCGCAGTCCGGCGGCCGCCAGCGCGGCGGTCGCCCCGCCGGTCAGCAGCAGCGTGGTGCCCACCGCGAGGGTGCGCAGGGCGACCGCGCCGAACAGCAGCCGGGGCGAGGCACCGAGGCGCAGCAGCGACTCGGTGATCTCCCGGCGGTCGGTGCGGACCTCGGCGAGCCGGGCGATCACCGCGGCGACCGTGCAGCCGAGCACCAGGCAGGCCTCGACGGCCGGCAGGGCGTCGGCGCTGTCGGGGGTGCCGATCCAGTAGCGGACGGTGGTCAGCACCAGGGCGACGACCAGGGTGAGCACGGCCAGCGGCGGGCCGAGCCGACGGGCCTGGGCGGTGAGGCCGCGTCCGGCGAGCAGCCGCAGCGGGGTGGGCCGACCGAGGGCGAGCAGCCGTCCGGTCCAGGCGAGCAGCGGGCCGGTGAGCAGGGCGAGGCCGAGCGCGCCGCCGGCCCAGCCGCCGAGGGCGGCAGTGCTGGTGGTGCCGAGGCCGGCGGGCAGGTGGATCGGACGGCCGTCGGCGGGGGCGCCGGGCCGCAGGGCGATGAGTTCGAGCGCGGCACCGATCACCACGAGTCCGACCGGTACGGCGATCCGCAGCGGGCCGAAGCCGGTGCGGCCGCGGGCGCGGCCGCCGGGCAGGGTTTCGGCGACGGGCACCGAGAAGCCGGCGGCGAGGCCTGCGGTGAGCGGGACGAGCGCGAGCAGGGTGACCGGTGCGGCCGCGGGCAGCGGCACCCCCATGCCGAGGTCGGGGGCGAGCGAGGGGCCGGCGATGTCGTTGCGCAGCACCAGGAAGAGCAGCAGGGTGAGCACGCTGCCGAGGGTGCAGGCGAGGGCGACCTCACCGGCGATCAGGGTGCGGATCCGGCGGGAGCCGGCCCCGGCGGCGGTGAGGCCGGCGATCCGCTCGGGCCGTCGGGCGGGCACCGAGCGGGCGGCGACGGCCGCGAACCAGGCGACGGCGGCGAGCGGCGGCAGGCACCAGAGCAGTCGTGCCAGCGCGTCGGCGCCGCCGAGCGGGTCGCTCAGCGCGCGGCCGAGGGAGCGCAGCAGGAAGGCGGCGACGGCGGCGGCCGCCAGTGTGGTGAGCAGCCAGCGGCCGAGGTCGGTCACCCGGTAGCCCCGGGCCAGACGGAGGTAGAACACGTCGACTCTTTCAGCGGCTCGGCTCTGTCAGCGACTGGAGGCGGTCAGCGGCGGGTGGCCGTGACGGCGGAGGCACCGGTCGCGGCCGGGGCGGCGGCGCCGCGGGGGACGGGGGCGGCGGGGGCGGTGAGCCGTCCGTCGACGAGGGCGACGGAGCGGTCCGCGAACCGGACGAGCTCGGGGTCGTGGGTGGCCAGGACGAGGGTGAGCTGGTGCGAGCGGGCCGCGCTGGTCAGTATCCGCAGGACCTGGTCGGCGGCCTCGCGGTGCAGCGGGGCGGTGGGGTCGTCGGCGAAGACGACGGGCGGCAGCGGGGCGAGGGCGCGGGCCACGGCGACCCGCTGGCGCTGGCTCTGGACCAGCCGGTCGGGGCGCCGGCGGCCGATGTCGCCGACGTCGAGGCGCTCCAGCCACTCGTCGGCGGCGGTGTAGGCGGCCTTGTTGCCGGCGCCGGCGAGCAGCAGCGGCAGGGCGACGTTCTCGCGGGCGCTGAGCTCGGGCACCAGGTGGGGTTCGGAGCCGACGAAGCCGAAGCGGTCGCGGCGCAGCCGTTCGCGTCCGGCGCGGCCGAGGGTGTGGACGGGGGAGCTGTTGAACCAGACCTCGCCCTCGTCGACCGGGAGCTGGGCGGAGAGGCAGCCGAGCAGGGTGCTCTTGCCGCAGCCGCGCGGGCCGGTGACGGCGAGCACCTCGCCCTCGCGGACGCCGATGGAGATGCCGCGCAGGGCGGGGGTGCCGTCGTGGGACTTGACGATCCCTCGGGCCCACAGCACGTCGTTGTCAGGCGGTGCCGCTGACATGAGGTTCCATCCTGGGTGGCCGCAGGGATATGACAGTCGTCAGATTAGAACGACCGGGGCCGGTCGCGGTTGCGGCGCTCTGGTCCATCACGGGCAAATCACCCGCATTCAGGCATGTTTGGTCGTACGACTGTGATGTTCCGTGGCGTTGTGTGAACGCCGAAGGGCGGCCCCGCGGGTGCGGGACCGCCCTTCGGCGGAGGGTGGGGAAGAGGGCTCAGGGGATCAGAGCTTCGCCCACGCGTCGGTGAGGCTGGTCCGCAGGATCTGCTCGATCTCGTCGAAGGTCGACTGGTCGGAGATCAGCGGCGGGGCCAGCTGGATGACCGGGTCGCCACGGTCGTCGGCGCGGCAGTACAGGCCGTTGTCGAAGAGGGCCTTCGACAGGAAGCCGTAGAGCACGCGCTCGACCTCGTCGTCGTTGAACGACTCCTTGGTGACCTTGTCCTTCACGAGCTCGATGCCGTAGAAGTACCCGTTGCCGCGGACGTCGCCGACGATCGGCAGGTCGCGCAGCTTGTTCAGGGTGCCCAGGAAGGCGGCCTCGTTGTCGAGGACCTTCTGGTTCAGGCCCTCGCGCTCGAAGATGTCGAGGTTGGCGAGCGCCACGGCCGAGGAGACCGGGTGGCCGGCGAAGGTGTAGCCGTGCAGGAAGGTGTTGTCACCCTTGTAGAACGGCTCGGCGATGCGGTCCGAGATGATCGTGGCGCCGATCGGGGAGTAGCCCGAGGTCATGCCCTTGGCGCAGGTGATCATGTCCGGCACGTAGCCGAACTTGTCGGCGCCGAACATGGTGCCGAGGCGGCCGAAGGCGCAGATGACCTCGTCCGAGACCAGCAGCACGTCGTGGCGGTCGCAGATCTCGCGCAGGCGCTGGAAGTACCCGGGCGGCGGCGGGAAGCAGCCACCGGCGTTCTGCACCGGCTCGACGAAGACGGCGGCGACGGTGTCGGCGCCCTCGTTGAGGATGGCGACCTCGATCTCGTCGGCGCACCAGCGGCCGTACGCCTCGGGGTCGACGGTGCCGTCCGGGCCTTCGAGGAAGGCCGGGGCGCGGTAGATGTTGGTGTTCGGCGCCTTGTGGGTACCCGGCACCAGCGGCTCGAACGGGGCCTTGAGGCCCGGCAGGCCGGTGATGGACAGGGCGCCCTGCGGGGTGCCGTGGTAGGCGACGGCGCGCGAGATGACCTTGTACTTGGTCGGCTTGCCGATCAGCTTGAAGTACTGCTTGGCGAGCTTCCAGGCGGTCTCGACGGCCTCGCCGCCACCGGTGGAGAAGAAGACCTTGTTGAGGTCGCCCGGGGCGTAGTTGGCCAGGCGCTCGGCCAGCTCGACGGCCTTGGGGTGCGCGTAGCTCCAGATCGGGAAGAACGCGAGTTCCTTGGCCTGCTTGGCGGCGACCTCGGCGAGCTCGGTCCGGCCGTGACCGGCCTGCACGACGAACAGGCCGGCCAGGCCGTCGATGTACTTCCGGCCCTTGTCGTCCCAGATGTACGTGCCCTCGCCCTTGACGATGGTCGGTACGGGGGAGTTCTCGTACGACGACATGCGGGTGAAGTGCATCCACAGGTGGTCGTAGGCGGTCTTGGAAAGGTCCTTCTGGGCCGGGTCGGCTGTCATCGGGTGCCCCAGGTGTAGGTCTGTTTCCGGAGTTTCAGGTAAACGAAGCTCTCGGTGCTCCGCACGCCGGGAAGCGCGCGGATGCGCTTGTTGATCATTTCGAGCAGGTGCTCGTCGTCCTCGCAGACCAGCTCGGCCAGGAGGTCGAACGAGCCTGCGGTGCAGACGACGTAGTCGACCTCGTCGAGGGCGGCCAGCGCGTCGGCGACGGGCTCTATGTCGCCCTCGACCCGGATTCCGACCATCGCCTGGCGGGTGAAGCCGACGGTGAGCGGGTCCGTGACGGCGACGATCTGCATCACGCCTTGGTCGAGCAGCTTCTGGACGCGCTGCCGTACGGCTGCCTCGGACAGGCCGACGGCCTTGCCGATGGCGGCGTACGGGCGGCGCCCGTCCTCCTGGAGCTGCTCGATGATCGCCTTGGAGGCGGCGTCGAGGGGAACACTCGCGTTCCGGTCGCGGTTGGCCACGCGGCCACTGTGCCTGATCGTTCCCCTGTTCGCAAGCGTGGAAACTGCTGATTTCGTCGTGATCCCGGAAATCCCATGCGGATTTCATCGCGGACGCGTACCGCGCCTGTCGATCCCGGCAGTCCTGCGGCTACTCTGGCACGGTACGCGCGCGCCCCCGCAGGGCGCCGCGCATTCCGCCACCAGTGGACCGCGCCGCTCCCGGCCGGGCCACTCGGCACCCTTCGTAGGCCGGATCCGTCGACGTACCATGGCGCCGGAATCTGCAATGCCGCAGGCCCAGACCGAGGAGAGACCCGTGAGCGACCTTCGCACGCTGCGCAACTACATCAACGGTGAGTTCGTCGACGCGGCTGACGGCCGCACGCTCGACATCGTCGACCCGACCACGGGCGAGGTCTACGCGACGTCGCCGCTGTCCGGCGCCGCTGACGTGGACGCGGCCATGGCCTCGGCCGCCGCCGCCTTCCCGGTCTGGCGCGACGCCACCCCGAGCACCCGGCAGAAGCTGCTGCTCAAGATCGCCGACGCGGTCGAGGCCCGGGCCGACGAGATCGTCGACGCCGAGGTGCGCAACACCGGCAAGCCCCGCGCGCTGACCCTCTCCGAGGAGATCGGCCCGATGGTGGACCAGCTCCGCTTCTTCGCCGGTGCCGCCCGACTGCTGGAGGGCAAGGCCGCCGGCGAGTACATGGACGGCATGACCTCGATCATCCGCCGCGAGCCGGTCGGCGTCTGTGCCCAGGTCGCGCCGTGGAACTACCCGATGATGATGGCGGTCTGGAAGTTCGCCCCGGCCATCGCCGCGGGCAACACCGTGGTCCTCAAGCCCTCGGACACCACCCCGGCCTCCACCGTGCTGCTGGCCGAGATCATCGGCGGCGTCCTCAAGGACCTGGAGCTGCCGGCCGGCGTCTTCAACGTCATCTGCGGCGACCGCGAGTCCGGCAAGCTGATGGTCGAGCACCGCACCCCGGCGATGGCCTCCATCACCGGCTCCGTCCGGGCCGGCATCCAGGTCGCCGAGTCGGCCTCCAAGGACGTCAAGCGGGTCCACCTGGAGCTGGGCGGCAAGGCCCCGGTCGTCGTGTTCGAGGACGCCGACATCGCCGAGGCCGTCGAGGGCATCTCGGTGGCGGGCTACTTCAACGCCGGCCAGGACTGCACCGCCGCCACCCGCGTGCTGGTGCACGAGTCGATCCACGACGCCTTCGTCGAGGCGCTGGCCAAGGCCGCGGCCGAGACCAAGACCGGCGGCGTGGACGACGAGGACGTGCTCTACGGCCCGCTGAACAACGCCAACCAGCTCAAGCAGGTGTCCGGCTTCATCGAGCGGCTGCCCGCCCACGCCAAGGTCGAGGCCGGCGGCCACCGGGTCGGCGACAAGGGCTACTTCTACGCCCCGACCGTCGTCTCCGGCCTGCTGCAGGACGACGAGATCATCCAGAACGAGGTCTTCGGCCCGGTCATCACCGTGCAGAAGTTCACCGACGAGGAGCAGGCCGTCGAGTACGCCAACGGCGTCGAGTTCGCGCTGGCCTCCTCGGTCTGGACCAAGGACCACGCCCGCGCCATGCGGATGTCCCGCCGCCTGGACTTCGGCTGCGTCTGGATCAACACCCACATCCCGCTGGTCGCCGAGATGCCGCACGGCGGCTTCAAGAAGTCCGGCTACGGCAAGGACCTGTCGGCGTACGGCTTCGAGGACTACACCCGGGTGAAGCACGTCATGACCGCGATCTAGCGGGTCATGGCCGTCGGGCGCAGGATGACCGCGATCTAGCGGGTCTGATCAATCGGCTGAACTGACAAGGGGCCCGGGTCTTTTCGACCCGGGCCCTGTCGCTTTGCACCCTGTCGGCGGGTCGTGCGTCCGGCTGACAGGATGAAACTGCACTTCGGGGGCGCTCGGCCCTAGCCTTACCGGCATGAGCATCCCCACCGCTGACTCAGCCGCCGGAAAGGCGGTCAAGGCCGCCGACCGCGCGCACGTCTTCCACTCGTGGTCCGCCCAGGCGCTGATCGACCCCCTCGCGGTGGCCGGCGCCGAGGGCTCGTACTTCTGGGACTACGACGGCAACCGCTACCTCGACTTCTCCTCGCAGCTGGTGAACACCAACATCGGGCACCAGCACCCGAAGGTGGTCGCCGCGATCCAGGAGCAGGCGGCGAAGCTCTGCACGATCGCCCCCGGCTTCGCGGTCGAGGCGCGCAGCGAGGCGGCCCGGCTGATCGCCGAGCGCACCCCGGGCGACCTGGACAAGATCTTCTTCACCAACGGCGGCGCCGAGGCGGTCGAGAACGCCGTCCGGATGGCCCGGCTGCACACCGGCCGGCAGAAGGTGCTCTCCACCTACCGCTCGTACCACGGCGCCACCGCCAACGCGATCGCCCTCACCGGCGACCCGCGGCGCTGGGCCAACGAGACCGGCGTCTCCGGCGTGGTGCACTTCTGGGGCCCGTACGCCTACCGCTCCAACTTCCACGCCGAGGACGAGGCGCAGGAGTGCGAGCGCGCGCTGGCGCACCTGGAGCAGGTGATCGCCTTCGAGGGACCGGGCACGGTGGCGGCGGTCATCCTGGAGACGGTGGTCGGCACCGCCGGCATCCTGGTCCCGCCGCCGGGGTACCTGGCCGGAGTGCGGGAGATCTGCGACCGCCACGGGATCGTGTTCGTCCTGGACGAGGTGATGGCCGGCTTCGGCCGCACCGGCGAGTGGTTCGCCGCCGACCACTGGGGCGTGGTGCCGGACCTGCTGACCTTCGCCAAGGGCGTCAACTCCGGTTACGTCCCGCTGGGCGGCGTGGCGATCAGTGCCGAGATCGCCGCCACCTTCGCGGAGCGGCCGTTCCCCGGCGGGCTCACCTACTCGGGGCACCCGCTGGCCTGCGCCTCGGCGGTGGCCACCATCAACGCCATGGCGGAGGAGGGCATCGTCGAGAACGCCAAGCACATCGGCGAGACGGTGCTCGGCCCCGGCCTGCGCGAGCTGGCCGAGCGGCACCCCTCGATCGGCGAGGTGCGCGGCCTCGGCGTGTTCTGGGCGCTCGACCTGGTGAAGGACCGGGAGACCCGGGAGCCGCTCGTCCCCTACAACGCCGCGGGCGCCGCCAACGCGCCGATGGCCGAGCTGGCCGCCGCGTGCAAGCAGCGCGGGCTCTGGCCGTTCGTCAACATGAACCGCTTCCACGTCGTCCCGCCGTGCACCGTCACCGAGGAGGAGGCCAAGGCCGGCCTCGCGGTGCTGGACGAGGCGCTGTCGCTGGCCGACGCGCACACCGTCTGACGTACCTACCAGGACGGCCCCGGGCGCACCCGCGTGTTCCCGGGGCCGTTCCACGCTCCGGAAGGCCTCCCATGTCCCGCAGCTCCACCCTGCCCCGACGCTCCTCCCAAACCCCCGTCATCCGCCGGCGTTCGGTGCTCGGCGGGGCCGCGCTGCTCGGCGCCGGCACACTGACCGGCTGCGGCATCCCGTCCGCGTACGTCGCCGAGGACCGCCGTTCGGCACCGGACCGCTCGGAGCACGACAAGCGGCTGAACTTCTCCAACTGGACGCAGTACATCGACACCGACGACCAGGGGAAGCGCCCGACCCTGGACGCGTTCAGCGAGAGGACCGGGATCGCGGTCACCTACACCGAGGACATCAACGACAACGACGAGTTCTTCGGCAAGATCAGCCCGGTGCTCACCCAGGGCGCCGACCCGGGCCGGGACCTGATGGTGATCAGCGACTGGATGGCCGGGCGGTACGTCTCGCTGGGCTGGGTGCAGGAGATGGACCGGGCCGGCCTGCCCAACGTCACCGCCAACCTGGACCCGCAGCTGGCGAACCCGGTCTTCGACCCGGGGCGCCGGCGCAGCGTGCCCTGGCAGTCCGGGATCACCGGCATCGCGTACAACCGCAAGGCGCTCGGCCGGGAGCTCAGGTCCACCGCCGACCTCTGGGCGCCCGACCTCAAGGGTCGGATCACGCTGTTCGCCGGGCTGGACGAGGCGCTCGGGCTGCTGATGCTCTCCCAGGGCGCGGACATCGCGCGGTTCGGGGACGACGACGTGCACAAGGCGATGGACCTGGTGCAGAAGATGGTCGACACCGGGCACGTCCGCCGCTTCACCGGCAACGACTACACCAGCGACCTCGCCTCCGGAGCGGCGATCGCCTGCCAGGCCTACTCCGGTGACGCCGTCCAGCTCACCGCCGAGAACCCCGACATCGCCTTCGTGGTGCCGGAGGAGGGCGGCGAGCTGTGGGCGGAGAGCCTGATGATCCCCAACCGGGCCGTCCACAAGCGCAACGCCGAGCTGCTGGTCGACTACTACTACCAGCCCGAGGTGGCCGCCGAACTCGCCGCGGCCGTCCAGTACATCTGCCCGGTTCCGGCCGCCCGCGAGGTGCTGGCGGACAGCGGGGACAAGGACAAGGCCGAACTCGCCGAGAACCCGCTGGTGTTCCCGACCGAGGAGATGCGCGCCCGGCTGCGCAGCATGCGGGACGTCACCTCGGCCGAGCGGCCGGAGCTGCACAAGGTCTGGGGGCGCATCACCGGGGTGTGAGGGGTACCGGGGAGTGACGCAGCCCGGCCCTACCGGCGTACGGCGTCCAGCGCGAGCAGGGCCACGTGCAGGGAGAGGCAGGACTCCACCTGGTCGAGGTCGACTCCGAGGATCCGCTCGACCTTGTGCAGCCGGTCGTAGAAGGACGGCCGGGACAGGTGGGCGGCGTCGGCCGCCGCCGACTTGTTCCGGCCCTGCTCCAGGTAGATCCGCAGCATCTGCACCAACTGGCCGTTGTGCTCGGCGTCGTGGGCCAGCAGCGGGCCCAACTCCCGCTCCACGTACGTCTGCAGGCGGGCGTCGTCGCGCAGCAGGTGGAGCAGGCCGCGCAGCCGGACGTCCGGCAGCCGGTAGTAGGAGGCGGTCCTGCCCCCGCCGGGCGCGTCGTGCAGGGCCGCGTCGGCGACCTGGGCGGCCTCCAGCAGGGTGCGCCGGGCGTCGCGGACCGAGCCGACCGAGGAGCCGACCGCGACGACCGGCCCCGGGGTGTCGGCGGGCTCCCGGCCGGACTCGGCGGACATCCGGCGCAGGGTGGCCGAGAAGGCCTCCAGCGCGGAGTGCTCGTCCTGCTGGGCGCCGAGCGCGATCAGCAGTCCGACGCCCTCGTCGTCCAGCGCGCCGACCAGGGCGGAGAGCCGGCTGGCCCGCACCGCGCCGGCCGCCAGCTCGGTGAAGTCGCGCAGCCGGGCCTGGGCCTCCAGTGCGGCCGGGATCGGCCCGCGGCGCTGGCGCAGCACCACGCCGACCAGCCGCCGGCCCTCCAGCGGGACGCCGAGTGCCTGGGCGCGCAGGGCCACCTCGGAGACGGTCAGCGCGTGGGTCAGGATGCCGGAGAGCAGGGTGCGGTGGGTCTGCCGCTCCAGGCTCTCCCGGTCGCGCACCACCAGCCGGTTGAGCGCCAGCGCGGAGGCGCCGCGCTCCAGCAGCATGGCGTGGGGGTGGGCCTCGCCCTCCGCCAACGGGCCCGGCTCCAGCACCAGGACCAGCCGGCCCCAGTCCTGGCCGCGGGCGCCGACGGTGGTCACCAGCCAGCCGCTGCGCGGGTCGTGGCCGGTCCGGCCGGGCGGGCGGACCCCGCGCGAGCGGCGCTCCCAGTCCTCCAGCAGCTCGGCCTCGGGGCGTCCGGCGCTGTCGTGGGCGAGCACCTGGTGGGCCAGGTTCTCCAGGACGACCGGCGCGCCCGCCATCCGGGCCACCTGGCGGATCACCTCGGGCGGCTCGGCGCCCTCGACCACCAGCTCGTTGAAGACCTGGTGGACCGATTCGGAGACCCGCAGCTGCTCCAGCTGGGCGTTCACCACCAGGGCGTGCACGGCCTCGGTGACGGCGACGAAGCGCACCTCGCGGCGGAGCGCGATCAGCGGCAGTCCGCGCTGCTCGGCGGCGTGCACCAGGGCGCGCGGGAGCGAGTCGAAGTAACGCCGGCCGAACTCGACCACCAGGCCGGCCACGCCGACCTCGTCCAGGTCGCGGACGTAGCGGGCCAGGCCCTCGCGGTCCTCGGGCAGCGCGATGCCGGTGGTCAGCACGAGCTCGCCGCCCTGCAGCACGCCGGCGACGTCGGGCAGCTCGCTGACGTGCACCCAGCGGACCGGTCGCTCCAGGCGGTCGGCGCCGGCCACGACCTGGGGCAGGCCGCGCCGCATCACCTCCAGGTCGAGCACACGGGCGACGGTGGGGAGCATCGCGGGCCTCCAGGGCGGGGGAGGTGGGAGGGGAGGGGGTGGAGGGGACAGAGTGTCAGGTGAATCATGCATCGTCGCGACGACCTGTTGCCCTGCGAGGAGCCTTGCACTCTGTAAGGCCCTTCGTGTCGAGACTGTCGAAGTGACCCTTGTCACGTCAACCCCGCAGTTGGCAAGGTCAGCGGGACCGCAGACCCCCACCGCGGAAGCGTTTCGCCGCAGCGCGGTCGAACCGCCGGCACTTGGAGGAACCCAGATGGACCTGACCGACTTCGGCGCGGGCGCGCAGTACATCGCGGGCCGTCAGGCCCGGGGGAGCGGCGAGCCCTTCCAGGTCGTCAACCCCGCCGACGGCACGGTGGTCGAAGAGGTCGCGCTGGCCACCGCCGGGGACGTGGACGCCGCCGTCGCCGCCGCGCGGGACGCCCTGCCCGGCTGGTCCTCGGCCACCCCGGGGGCCCGGTCCGAGGCGCTCACCCGGCTGGCCGCCGTCCTGGGCGCGACCGCCGACGACCTCGCCCGGGTGGAGACCGCGCAGACCGGCAAGCCGGTGAAGCTGGCGACCGAGTTCGACGTCCCCGGCACCGTCGACAACGCCGCGTTCTTCGCCGGCGCCGCCCGCAACCTGGAGGGCAAGGCGGCCGGCGAGTACTCCGGCGACCACACCTCCTACGTCCGGCGCGAGGCGATCGGCGTGGTCGGCTCGATCTCGCCGTGGAACTACCCGCTGCAGATGGCCGCCTGGAAGATCCTCCCGGCGATCGCGGCGGGCAACACCATCGTCCTCAAGCCGGCCGAGCTGACCCCGCTGACCTCGGTGATGTTCGCCCGGGCCTGCACCGAGGCGGGCATCCCGGACGGCGTGGTCAACGTGGTCACCGGCGCCGGGCGCACCGCCGGCGAGCACCTGGTCGCCCACCCGGGGGTCGCGATGGTCTCCTTCACCGGCTCCACCGCCGTCGGCAGGCGGGTCGCCGAACTCGCCACCGCGAGCGTCAAGCGCACCCACCTGGAACTCGGCGGCAAGGCCCCGTTCGTGGTCTTCGACGACGCGGACCTGGACGCCGCGGTGCACGGCGCCGTCGCCGCCTCGCTGATCAACGGCGGCCAGGACTGCACCGCCGCCACCCGCGCGTACGTCCAGCGCCCGCTCTACGACGCCTTCGTGGCCGGCGTCGCCGAGCTCTTCGCGGCCGTCCGGATCGGCGACCCCCGCAATCCGCACACCGACCTCGGCCCGCTGGTCTCCTTCGCCCACCGGGACCGGGTGGCCGGGTTCGTCGAGCGCGCCCGCTCCTACGCCACCGTCGTCACCGGCGGCCCCGCACCGGACAGGGGCCACGACGGCTTCGACCTCACCCGGGGCGCCTACCACGCGCCGACCCTGATCACCGGCGCGGCCCAGGACAGCGAGGTGGTCCAGGGCGAGGTCTTCGGCCCGGTGCTGGTGGTGCTGCCCTTCGACGGCGACGACGAGGGCCTGCGGCTCGCCAACGACACCCCGTACGGCCTGGCCGCCTCCGCCTGGACGGGCAACGTGCACCGCTCGCTGCGCGCCACCCGGGAGATCGCCGCCGGGTGCGTCTGGGTCAACGACCACATCCCGATCATCAGCGAGATGCCGCACGGCGGCTACAAGGCGTCCGGCTACGGCAAGGACATGTCCCAGTACTCGCTGGACGAGTACACCCAGGTCAAGCACGTCATGTTCGACACCACCGCAGTGGCCCGCAAGGACTGGCACCGCACCGTCTTCGGAGACCGGTAACCCCCCCGCAGGCCCCGGGTGCTCCCCCCACGCACCCTTCTTCCCCCAGGAGGCCCGTTCCATGGCGTTCAATGAGCTCACCGACGGTCTGCCCGAACCGGTCCGCAGGGCCTGGGAACGCAGTCTGACCAGCGGTCGGGCCGCGGTCGGCCGCCGCACCCTGCTGCGCGCCGCCGCCCTGACCGCCGGGGCGGGCACCCTGGCCGCCTGCGGCATCCCGGCCGCCCCCAGGACGACCGGTGACTCGACCGCCAACGCCGCCGAGGACCACTCGGGGAGCGAGAAGGAGGTCGACTTCTCCAACTGGCCGCTGTACATCGACACCGACGAGAAGGACAAGGAGAAGCACGGCACCCTGGACGCCTTCACCGCGGCCACCGGCATCAAGGTCAAGTACAACGAGGACATCAACGACAACGTCGAGTTCTTCGGCAAGGTCAAGCCGCAGCTGGCGGCCGGCCAGGACACCGGCCGCGACCTGGTGGTGCTCACCGACTGGATGGCCGCCCGGCTGATCCGGCTCGGCTGGGCGCAGAAGCTCGACCCGGCGAACGTCACCACCGCGATCACCAACGTCGAGGCCCGCTTCCGCGCCCCCGACTGGGACCCGGGCCGGCTCTACACCTACCCCTGGGCCGGCATCCAGACCGTCATCGCCTACAACCGGAAGGCGACCAAGGGCAAGGAGGTCACCAGCGTCGCCCAGCTGCTGGACGACCCCGAGCTCAAGGGCCGGGTCACCTTCCTCTCCGAGATGCGCGACAGCATCGGGATGGTCCTGCTCGACATGGACAAGGACCCGGCGAAGTTCACCGCCGACGACTACGCCGGTGCGATCGCCCGGATGCAGAAGGCCGTGGACGACAAGCAGATCCGCCGCTTCACCGGCAACGACTACGGCCAGGAGCTGTCCTCCGGGGACATCGCCGCCTGCGTCGCCTGGGGCGGCGACCTGATCCAACTGCGCGCCGACAACCCGGACATCGAGTTCGTCATCCCGGAGAAGGGCTACCTCGCCTCGACCGACAACATGCTGGTCCCGGCCAAGGCGCGGCACAAGGCGAACGCGGAGAAGTTGATCGACTTCTACTATCAGCCGAAGATCGCGGCGCAGCTGGTCGCGGGCATCGGCTACGTCTCCGCCGTCACCGGGATGAAGGACGAGCTCGCCACCCTCGCCCCGGACAGCGCGGCCAACCCGCTGGTCGTACCCACCCCCGAGATGGCGGTCAAGGCGCACGTGTTCCGCACCCTCACCGAGGGCGAGGAGAGCGACTTCGAGCAGAAGTTCTCCAAGCTCATCGGCGCCTGACCCCCACGCGTCCACCAGACACTGCCGGCAGAAAGACCCAGGAAGACACCCCATGACAGACCAGCTGCGCGCCGCGGCCGGTGGCGACGTCCGCCTCACCGGCATCGGCAAGACCTACGGCTCCTTCACCGCCGTCCACCCGCTCGACCTGACCGTGCCCCAGGGCTCCTTCTTCGCCCTGCTCGGCGCCTCCGGCTGCGGCAAGACCACCACCCTGCGCATGATCGCCGGCCTGGAGGAGCCCACCAGCGGCACCGTCCTGATCGGCGGCCAGGACGTCACCGCGCTGCCCCCGTACAAGCGCCCGGTCAACACCGTCTTCCAGAGCTACGCGCTCTTCCCGCACCTGGACATCTTCGAGAACGTCGCCTTCGGCCTGCGCCGGCGCGGCAAGAAGGACGTGAAGAAGCAGGTCGAGTCGATGCTGGAACTGGTCGAGCTCGGCCAGTACGCCCGGCGCAAGCCGCACCAGCTCTCCGGCGGCCAGCAGCAGCGCGTCGCGGTCGCCCGCGCCCTGATCAACCACCCCCAGGTGCTGCTGCTGGACGAGCCGCTCGGCGCCCTCGACCTCAAGCTGCGCCGCCAGATGCAGCTGGAGCTCAAGCGGATCCAGACCGAGGTCGGCATCACCTTCGTGCACGTCACCCACGACCAGGAGGAGGCCATGACGATGGCCGACACCATCGCGGTGATGAACGGCGGCCGGGTCGAGCAGCTCGGCGCGCCCGCCGACCTGTACGAGAACCCTGGCACCACCTTCGTGGCCAACTTCCTCGGCCAGTCCAACCTGCTCCCCGCCGAGGTCACCGGCGGCGCGGGCGAGGACCTGCTGCTCACCGTGGCCGGCACCCGGCTCGCGGTGCCGAGGGCGCGCTGCGCCACCGAGGCCAAGCTGGTCCACCTGGGCGTGCGCCCGGAGAAGATCACCATCAGCCACGCCTCCGAGCCGGTCGCCGAGGGCCGCAACCGGCTCGCCGGCACGGTGCTCGACTCCAGCTTCATCGGCGTCTCCACCCAGTACGTGGTGCGCACCGACGGCGGCCAGGAGGTCACCGTCTTCGAGCAGAACATGGAGCGCGACGCCCGGATCGTCCCCGGCGCCCCCGTGCAGCTGCACTGGAACCCGGCGCACTCCTTCGCCCTGGACGCCGCGCAGGCGATCGACGCGGGCACCGCGGAGGAGGCCGCATGACCACCACCACCCCGGCGGCCGCCCCCCGGGCCACGCCTCCGGACCGCAGTCCGCTCGGCGAACCCGCGCCGAAGCCGAGGCGCAAGCTCACCCCGTACTGGCTGCTGCTGCCCGGCATCGCCTGGCTGGTCGTCTTCTTCGCCGTGCCGATGGTCTACCAGGCGTCCACCTCGCTGCAGACCGGCTCGCTGGAGGCGGGCTTCAAGGTCACCTGGCACGTCTCCACCTACTGGGACGCCCTGGTCGAGTACAAGTGGCACTTCGTCCGCTCGTTCTCCTACGCGGCCATCGCCACCGTGCTCTGCCTGGCCATCGGCTACCCGCTGGCGTACACCATCGCCTTCAAGGCGAGCCGGCGCTGGCGCAACGTCATCCTGATCCTGGTCATCGCGCCGTTCTTCACCAGCTTCCTGATCCGCACGCTGGCCTGGAAGACCATCCTGTCCGACGGCGGACCGGTGGTCGGCGCGCTCAACACCCTGCACGTCCTGGACCTCACCAACGCCGTCGGGCTCACCTCCGGCGACCGGGTGCTCGCCACCCCGCTGGCCGTGGTCTGCGGCCTCACCTACAACTTCCTGCCGTTCATGATCCTCCCGCTGTACACCTCGCTGGAGCGGATCGACCCCCGGCTGCACGAGGCGGCCGGCGACCTGTACGCCCGGCCGTTCACCACCTTCCGCAAGGTCACCTTCCCGATCTCGCTGCCGGGCGTGGTCGCGGGCACCCTGCTCACCTTCATCCCCGCCTCCGGCGACTACATCAACGCCCAGCTGCTCGGCTCGCCGAGCGAGCAGATGGTCGGCAACGGCATCCAGAAGCAGTTCCTGAACGTGCTCGACTACCCCACGGCGGCAGCGCTGAGCTTCATCCTGATGGCCCTGATCCTGGGCATGGTGACGGTCTACATGCGCAAGGCCGGGACGGAGGAACTGGTCTGATGTCCCGCATCCTGAAGTGGGTCCGCGCCCACCTGGTGGTCCTGGCCGGCCTGCTGGCCCTGGCCTACCTGGTGCTGCCCAACCTGGTCGTGCTGGCCTTCTCGTTCAACAAGCCGGTCGGCAAGTTCAACTACGAGTGGAACGAGTTCTCCACCGACGCCTGGACCAACCCCTGCGGCGTGGCCGACATGTGCCAGTCGCTCTCGCTCAGCCTGCAGATCGCGGTGCTCGCCACCATCGGTGCCACCGTGCTCGGCACCATGGTCGCCTTCGCGCTGGCCCGCTACCGCTTCCGCGGCCGCTCGGCCACCACCGCGATGATCTTCCTGCCGATGGCCATGCCCGAAGTCGTCATGGCCGCCTCGCTGGGGACGCTGTTCCTCAACATGCGCATCCCCTTCGGCTTCACCACCATCCTCATCGCCCACGTCATGTTCTGCCTGAGCTTCGTCGTGACGGCGGTCAAGGCTCGCGTGATGAGCATGGACCCGAGGCTCGAACAGGCCGCCCAGGACCTCTACGCGACCCCCGTCCAGACCTTCCTGCGGGTCACCCTCCCGCTGGCCGCCCCCGGCATCGCCGCCGGCGCGCTGCTCAGCTTCGCGCTCTCCTTCGACGACTTCATCATCACCCAGTTCAACTCGGGCCCGACCACGGTCACCTTCCCGATGTTCGTCTGGGGCGCCTCGCAGCGCGGCATCCCGGTGCAGGTGAACGTCATCGGCACCGCGATGTTCGCGGCCGCGGTCGCGCTGACCGTGGCCGGCCAGTGGCTCGGCAACCGCCGCAAGGCCACCGCCTGACGTACGGTCGGTCAGCGGTGGTACGTACCATCACCTATTCGTGGAAAGTGGCTGATAATGCATGGATTCCGCCCGCGCACTCAGTGACGCCAGGCCCACCCCCTTCTGGTTGGAGGATCCCGGCCGGCCCGAGGCGCTGCCCGCCCTGGTCGGCGACACCACCTGCGACCTGCTGGTCGTCGGCGGCGGCTACTCCGGACTGTGGACCGCGCTCATCGCCAAGGAGCGCGACCCCTCGCTGGACGTCGTCCTGGTCGAGGGCAACGAGGTCGGGTGGGCCGCCTCCGGGCGCAACGGCGGATTCTGTGCGGCCAGCCTCACCCACGGCTTCGGCAACGGCCTGGAGCGCTGGCCCTCCGAACTCGCCCAGCTGGAACGCCTCGGCGCCGCCAACCTGGACGGCATCGAGGCCACCCTCAAGCGCTACGGCATCGACGCCGAGTGGGAGCGCACCGGCGAGATCGACGTCGCCACCCAGCCGCACCAGGTCGAGGAACTGCACGAGGTCGCCGAGGCCGTCGCCCGCTACGGCTTCGACCTCACCGTCCTGGACGCCGACCAGCTGCGCGCCGAGGTGAACTCGCCGACCTTCCTCGGCGGCCTCTGGGACAAGGACGGGGTGGCGATGGTCCACCCCGCCAAGCTCGCCTGGGGCCTCAAGGAGGCCTGCCTGGGCCTGGGCGTCCGGATCTTCGAGCACACCCGGGCCACCGAGCTGCGCGAGCACGGCAGCGGCACGGCCGCCCGCACCCCGTACGGCCGGGTCTTCGCCCGCAGGGTCGCGCTCGGCACCAACGTCTTCCCGTCCCTGCTCAAGCGCGTCCGTCCGTACGTCGTCCCCGTGTACGACTACGCCCTGATGACCGAGCCGCTCAGCGACGAGCAGCTCGCCTCGATCGGCTGGCGCGGCCGGCAGGGGCTCGGCGACAGCGCCAACAAGTTCCACTACTTCCGGCTGTCCGCCGACAACCGGATCCTCTGGGGCGGCTACGACGCCGTCTACCACTACGGCGGCCACGTCCGGCACGAGTACGACCAGCGCCCGGAGACCTTCCGCACCCTGGCCAACCACTTCTTCCGCTGCTTCCCGCAGCTGGAGGGGCTGCGCTTCACCAACGCCTGGGGCGGCGCCATCGACACCTGCAGCCGGTTCTCGGCCTTCTTCGACACCGCCTACCGGGGCAAGGTCGCCTACGCCGTCGGCTACACCGGGCTCGGCGTCGGCGCCACCCGCTTCGGGGCCGAGGTGATGCTCGACCTGCTGGCCGGCGAGCGCACCGAGCGCACCTCGCTGGACATGGTGCGCTCCAAGCCGCTGCCGTTCCCGCCCGAACCGGTGCGCTGGGCCGGGATCGAGATCACCACCCGCTCGCTGGAGCACGCCGACCGCAACGGCGGCCACCGCAACCTCTGGCTGCGCACCCTCGACCGGATGGGGCTCGGCTTCGACAGCTGACCGCCACCGATCGGGGGTATCTCCCGCGACCCGTGTAAGAGGGACCCGCCGTCCGCCTCTCCTCGGTGACGGCGGGTCTCGCACTCCCGCCGCGTCCGACCGTAGGAAACGGCGAGGAGCGGGGACACGACATGGAGAGCACCGGACTGCACTGGCTCGCCCAGGTGGCAGCGGACCCGGAGGACTTCCGGGAGCAGTGGGAACGCACCGGGCTGGGCCTGGTCCTGCTACCGGCCGGGCGCCGCTGGGACGTCCTCGCCGTCCCCGGGCGGCTCGGGCGACCGGCACTGGACGTGCTGGACACCGGCTTCTGCGGCCCGGTCCTCACCGACTTCGGCGAGGAGCACGTCAGCTTCCTGGTGCCCGTCGGCACCGCCGCCCGCTGGGTCGGCACCGGGGTGCGCTGCGCGGGGGAGGGCACCTGGATCGTCGTCCCGCACCCCCGGCGCCGCAGCCGGGGCGTGCGCTGGCTGGTGCCGCCCGACGGGTCCGGGCGGCTCAACGACCCGGTGCTGCTGGAGCTGGCTCTGCACGAGGCGGCGGCCGGGCTCGGCGGCCGGTAGCGCGGGGGCCGGGGGCGCCGGGGGCGGTTCGCAGGCGGTGGGTGGCGGGTCGCGGGCGGGTCGCGGTGGCGAGCGCCGGTTCGCGGGCGCTTGGCGGGTGGCAGCGCGCGGGGCGGGTGCCCGGGCCAGACTGGAGGCGTGACCACCGCCCCGCACGCCGTCGACGCCTCCCTCCGGCCGGGCCCCGCCCAGCTGCGCCTGGCCGCCCTCGCCGAGCCCGTCTGCACCCGGTACGGGCTGGCGCTGGCCGGCGGGCACGCGCTGCGCGCCCACGGGGTCCCGGCCTGCCGGCAGGACGGACTCACCCTGGCCACCGGCGGCGCCGACCTGCCCGAGGTGGCCGCCGCACTGACCGGGGCGTACCGCGCGGCGGGCGGCGGGGTCGCCGAGCGGCCCGGCACGCCGCGGCTGGAACAGCTGACCGTACGGCTGGCGCTGGGCGGGCGGACCCACTCGGTGGAGCTGCGGAAGGAGCCGCTCGGCCACCGGCCGGTCCGGCTGGACTTCGGCGCCCCGGAGGCGGACGGGCCCCCGCTGGTGCTGCCGGTGGTGGCCCTGGAGGACGCGGCCGCCCTCACCACCGCGCTGCTGGTCGACCGGGGCATGCCGCGGGACCTGATCGACGTGCACGCCCTCACCCGCAACTACCGTGAAGGGGAACTGCTCGCCCTGGCCGCCGAGTTGGACCCGGACTTCCAGCCGAGCGGGCTCGCCGACCGGCTGGAGACGCTGGCCGAGGCGGCGGACGGCCGGTTCCGTGCCCGCGGTGTCGAGGCCGGCGCCGTGGACGGGCTCAAGCGGTGGGCGCTGGCCTGGGCGCAGGACCTGCGGTTGGACCTGCTGGAGACCCAGGAGGCGGCGGACGGGCTGCACGACCCGTACCTGGAGGACGAGGAGTCCTGAGCCGCCCGGGCCGTGGCCCCACCCGTTCGGCGCAGCGACCGGACGACCTGTAAGGCTGAATCCGCGATCCCCGTCAGCCTGTTCGTTGAGCCGCACTCCGGAGGCGACCAGACTGGGGGACGAGCGCGGTAGCCCCGTGAATTCCGTCGCCCGACCCTCTCGCGGGCGGCGCCAGACCGGACCGGTGGCAGGACGCCGCCCGGGACTTCGGAGGCAGACGGACTTGAGCAAGCACATCACCCACTGGATCGGCGGCCGGTCGGTCGCCACCGCCGGTGCGGCGCCCCGCCGCGGCGACATCTTCGACCCGGCCACCGGCCAGGTCGCCGGCCAGGTCGACTTCGCCGGGATCGCCGAGGTCGACCAGGCCGTGGCCGCCGCCGCCTCGGCCTTCGCCGAGTGGCGCACCGCCTCGGTGGCCCGGCGCAGCACGGTGCTCTTCGCCTTCCGCGAGCTGCTGAACGCCCGCCGGGACGAGCTCGCCGAGATCATCGTGTCCGAGCACGGCAAGGTGCACTCGGACGCGCTGGGCGAGATCGCCCGCGGCCTGGAGGTCGTCGAGTACGCCTGCGGCATCCCGCAGCTGGTCAAGGGCGGCTTCACCGAGCAGGCCTCCACCGGCATCGACGTCTACTCGATCCGCCAGCCGCTCGGCCCGGTCGCGATCATCTCGCCGTTCAACTTCCCGGCCATGGTGCCGATGTGGTTCTTCCCGATCGCCATCGCGGCCGGCAACACCGTCGTGGTGAAGCCCTCCGAGAAGGACCCGTCCGCGGCCAACTTCCTGGCCGGGCTGTGGAAGGAGGCCGGCCTGCCGGACGGCGTCTTCAACGTCGTGCACGGCGACAAGGTGGCCGTCGACCGCCTGCTGGAGCACCCGGACGTCAAGTCCGTCAGCTTCGTCGGC
This sequence comes from Kitasatospora sp. NPDC001309, assembly GCF_042896295.1. Taxonomy (NCBI): domain Bacteria; kingdom Bacillati; phylum Actinomycetota; class Actinomycetes; order Kitasatosporales; family Streptomycetaceae; genus Kitasatospora; species Kitasatospora sp. NPDC001309. Next base: position 403,481 of record NZ_JBIAXC010000002.1, read on the forward strand.
TCCACCCCGATCGCCCGCTACGTGTACGAGACCGGCACCCGCTACGGCAAGCGCGTCCAGGCCCTCGGCGGCGCCAAGAACCACATGCTGGTGCTGCCCGACGCCGACCTCGACCTCGCCGCCGACGCCGCCGTCAACGCCGGCTTCGGCGCGGCCGGCGAGCGCTGCATGGCGGTCTCCGTCCTGGTCGCCGTCGACCCGATCGGCGACGAGCTGGTCGACAAGATCAAGCAGCGGATCGCCACCCTGAAGGTCGGCCCCGGCTGCAACGGCGACTCCGAGATGGGCCCGCTGGTCACCGGCCAGCACCGTGACAAGGTCACCTCCTACGTGGAGTCCGGCCTCGCCGACGGCGCCGAGCTCGCCGTGGACGGCCGCAAGCACCCGGTCACCGCCGAGGACAGGAACGGCAGCCCGACCGCCGACGGCTTCTGGCTCGGCCCCACGCTGTTCGACCACGTGAAGCCCGGCATGTCCGTCTACAACGACGAGATCTTCGGCCCGGTCCTCTCCGTCGTGCGCGTCGCCTCCTACGACGAGGGCCTGGCGCTCATCAACGCCAACCCGTACGGCAACGGGACCGCCCTCTTCACCAACGACGGCGGCGCGGCCCGGCGCTTCCAGTTCGAGGTGGAGGTCGGCATGGTCGGCATCAACGTGCCGATCCCGGTGCCGGTCGCCTACTACTCCTTCGGCGGCTGGAAGGCCTCGCTGTTCGGCGACGCCCACGCGTACGGCCCGGACGGCGTCCAGTTCTTCACCCGGGGCAAGGCCGTGACCCAGCGCTGGCTGGACCCCTCGCACGGGGGCATCAACCTCGGCTTCCCCACCAACAGCTGAGCCCGCAGGGCTCGCCGAGCTCTCGCACCGGGCAGGCCGGACCCCTCTCCCCGGGGTCCGGCCTGCCCCCTTTTGCAGGCCGTTTGCATCCGGACTCAGATGCGCGTACAGTTCTTCGAGCTGCCCGACAGGGAGCACCGGACACGCATCGGCGCGGACGGTCCTGAGGCGGCCAATCCCTTGAAACACCACTTCCGGTTCGTGCCGGTCGTTTCGCTTTTACGCGTTTCGGCTCGGTGCTTATTCGGCGTGCGCTGTTTATCGGATTGCGGCCGGATTCGCTTTTCGGAGCGGGGATCGGCTAGAGTTTGAAACGTCGGACGGGGCGTCAAGCCGCAGAAGACACCGGCGAGTTGGATGACGAAGCCCCGGAAAACGGAGCGGAAAACATCTGGTAAGCTGGAAACACGAAAGAACGAAGCGCCCGGAGGGCCCGCTGGAAGGCGGTCCGAAGGAAGCGTCC